>JALYVT010000224.1 GCA_030853105.1 Vulcanimicrobiota bacterium | reverse complement strand
TGCATCGCGGTGCCGGCGCCTATATCTGCGGCGAAGAGACCGCGCTGCTGAACTCGCTCGAAGGTAAGCGCGGCGAGCCGCGGCTCAAACCGCCGTTTCCTGCGGTTGCCGGGCTGTATCAAATGCCGACGGTCGTCAACAATGTTGAGACGCTCGCGTATTTGGTGCCGATTTTGGAGCGCGGCGCGCAGTGGTTCGCATCCGTCGGCACCGCAAAATCGACGGGCTACAAAATCGTTTCGATAAGCGGGCATGTACAGAAGCCGGGAAATTATGAAGTTGCGCTCGGCACGACGGTTCGCGAACTGATCGAGATCGCCGGAGGTTTGCGCCCCGGTCGTACGTTTATGGGCGTGCAGCCCGGCGGCGGCTCCTCGGCTTGCATCTTTGAAGAGCATTTGGACTGGGGGTACGATTATGAATCGATGCAAAGGGCCGGCTCAATGCTTGGTTCGGGCGCCATGGTCGTGTTCGATGACACGACCGATTTTGTGAAAGCGGCTTATTCGCTGGTGCGGTTCTTCGCACATGAATCGTGTGGACAATGTACACCCTGCCGCGAAGGCGGTCATTGGCTCGAGCAGGTTCTGGAACGGCTGGTGCATCATCGCGGTGTCAAGTACGATCTCGACATGCTCGCGCGGGTGAGTAGGCAGATTACCGGTATCAATCTGTGTGCGCTGGGAGATTCGATCGAGCCGTTCTTAGCCTCGGTGCTCAAGCGCTTTCCCGAACAGTTCGAAGCGCGCATTGCAAAAGAGACGGTGAGCGTTTAATGTCTGAACACGGACAACCCCAAAACGTCACCGTAACGATCGATGGTCTGCGGGTAGAGGTTCCGAAAGGCACGCTGCTCGTTGAAGCGGCAAAGCAGATCACACAAGAGATTCCGGTCTATTGCTACCACACCAAGCTCGGCCCGGCTGGACTGTGTCGCGTCTGTTTGGTTGAGATCGAAGGGATGCCGAAGCTGCAGATCGCCTGCAATACGCCGGTAACCGACGGCATGGTGGTTCACACGTATAATGACAAAGTCGACGAAGGCCGCCGCTCGGTCTTGGAGTTGCTGCTGGTGAACCATCCGTTGGATTGCCCGATCTGCGATAAGGGCGGCGAGTGCGACCTGCAAGATTTTTCGATGGCCTATGGCCAGGGCGCGTCCAAACTCGTCGATCCGAAGACCAGCAAGCCCAAAGCGGTCGATCTGGGACCAACCATCGTGCTCGATGAAGAGCGCTGTATCGTCTGTCAGCGGTGCGTGCGCTTCGATGAGATCATTACACGCGAACAATCGCTGGTGGTGAAAGACCGCGGCGTGCGCGATATTATTGCGACGGCAACCGATCAACCCTATCGAAGCAACTTTAGCGGCAATGTTACCGAGATATGTCCGGTCGGGGCATTAACCTCAAAGACATATCGATTCAAGTCGAGACCGTGGGATTTGCACCGCACCCAGACGAGTTGTACGCAGTGCGCGGTCGGCTGTCAGCAGTTCATCGACGAGCGGTTTGATAACGTGCTGCGCACGATGTCGGTCGAACACGACGACGCCATCTCCGACGGCTGGCTCTGCGACCGCGGCCGTTACAATATCGGCTTTTATAAAGATGCTCGCCGTTTGAACCAGCCGCTTTACAAACAGGACGGCCAGTGGATTCAGATCGGCTGGGACGACGCGATCGGTCTGTGGGCGGGCGCAATTAAGGATGCGATCGCTAAGACGGGCGCGCAAAGCGTCGGCGTGCTTGGCGGCGGCCGCTTATTAAACGAAGAAGCGTTTCTGTTGGCCGATGTCTTTGGGAAGCTCGGCGTGAAGAATCTCGATTGGCGCGCCGGCCGCCAACGGCAGGCGCATCCGGGGAAGGACGGCGGCTCGCTTGTCGATCTTGAAAATGCACAGGCGATTGTGATTGCCGGACAGATGCCGGGCGAACTCGCGCCGGTTCTCGATCTGCGCATTCGTAAGGCGGTTTCACGGAATAAGGCGGTGCTGATTGCAATCGATAACGCCGATTGTTTGCCGCCGATTCCGTTCGTAAACGTAGCCGACGTCAGAGCCGCGGTCGCCGCCATTCCGCACGGAACGCAGCACGTTGCGATTGTTTGGGATGGGATCGATGATGCACTGGCGCGCGAACTGGTTGCAGCGATTCCAAGCGACGCAAAACTTCTAACGTACATAGCGAACGAACAGGCAAACGCACGCGGAGCCGAGATGCTCGGCATGCGTCCCGGCACCGACGGGCTGGATTTGGCCGGTATGCTCCAAGCCGGGCTCGACGGGAAACTCGCCGTGCTCTCGATTTTCGGAGCCAACCCGGCGCTGCATTTTGCAGACGGCAATTTGGTGCGTGAGAGTCTAGCCAAGATTCCGTTTATCGTCGTGAGCGAATTGTTCATGACGCAGACGGCAGAATATGCAAACCTGATTCTCCCGGCGCAAGGTTCGTTCGAAAAAACCGGCACGACGACGAATCTGGCGGGGGATGTGCTACCGATCAATGCCGGGCTAAAAGCGGCCGGCGGAACGATGAGCGATTACGATATCGTCTGCGGCCTCGCTCGTGAACTCAAAGTCCAGCTAGCTTCGCGCGAAGAAGTGGAACAGCTCGTTATCGAACGCCTGGCACACGATGCACCCGCTTTCACGCTCGGCGAGGTGACCATTTGCGGCCCTTCGACTACGAGTTCACCTTCGCCGAACTCTGCTCAGGATGACAAAGCGTCAGCAGGCCCCGCTTACGATGACAAGAGCAGCGGTCGCGAAGCGGACGCGCAGTCGAAGCGCGGATTGCAGGTGGTCGTGCAATCGCGAATATTTGCCGGCGGCGGTACAATCGCTCACGACAGCACACTCGAGCAGCTGCGGCCGCTGCCGGAGGCAGCGTTTTCGCTGGATGATGCGAAAACGTTAGGAATCGCCGGCGACGATTACGTTGATCTTGAAGGTGAACATGGGACGTTGCACGATTTGCTGGTCGAACTCAGACCCGGCATGCGCAGCGGTAGCGTCGCGATCATTGGCGGCCTACCCGATGACGCTGCAAATCAACTTGGCGCCAACGCGCGCGTGGAGGTCACCAACATTCGTTCGTCCGTCCAGTTTACGGTTTCTGCGGTCGGGGCAACGGTATGAATCGCCGGCAAACCAGTCCTATCCTTAAGTCTTCAACCACAGTCGTAGCGGGGCGGGTGGCCTGAAATGGTGGCGACAATTAACGCTGCGCCGCTGTGGCTCATTATCCTCATTAAATCGGTGATTCTGTTTGCAATCGTTA
>JALYVT010000223.1 GCA_030853105.1 Vulcanimicrobiota bacterium | reverse complement strand
ACCGCCGCCGACTAATGCGGCCTGACTGATGGTGTGATGAGGAAACCGAAACGGGCGCGCACCGACAATTCCCGGGCGCGAACCGAGCAAACCCGCGACGCTGTAAATCTTAGTAACTTCGAGCGCTTCAGCGTTGCTCATCGGCGGCAAAACGGAGGGAAGTCGGCGCGCGAGCATCGTTTTTCCGCAGCCGGGCGGCCCGACAAATAGGATGTTGTGGCCGCCCGCTGCGGCAATCTCCAGCGCGCGCTTGGCACCGTGCTGGCCGCGCACATCACAGAAATCGCCGTGTGAGGCATCGTCGGTGCGCATTTCCGGCAGCGTGGTTCGCGTTCGCCACTTTGAACCGTGTCCCAATAAAACAGCAACGGCGCTTTGCAGCGACTCAACCGCGTATAGATCGATGCCATCGATTAGCGCCGCCTCATCCGCGTTGCCTTCCGGAACGATCAGCCGCGTAAACCCAGCGTTGCGCGCGCCCAGCACCATCGGCAAGATACCGCTGACCGCTCGAAGTGAGCCGTCGAGCGCAAGTTCACCCAACACCGCAAAGTTTTGCAGTTCGAGACGGTCGATCTGCTCGTCGATCGCCAGCAATCCGAGAGCAATTGCCAGATCAAAGGCCGGTCCGGCTTTGCGGATGTCCGCCGGCGAAAGGTTTACCAACAGTCTGCCGGCTGGATAGGCGAATCCGGAATTAAAGATCGCCGCGCGAACGCGATCCCTCGCTTCGTTGAGAGCACGATCGGGCAGACCGATAATCGCAAGGCTCGGCGTGCCTGGCGAACTGTCCGCCTCAACCCGCACAACATAGCCTTCGATTCCCTGCATTGCCGCCGAAAACGCAAGTGATAACACGCCGCTCCTCTGCGACGAGGCCGAGTTGCCGCTAGTGGGTCGCTACGAAGCGTGGAGTTATCCACAGGTTACACAGGGAAGCGCGGGCAGTTTGTGGAGAAGAGTGGGTCCACGCTATTTTGAGAGGAAGCCACTTCGTGATGCATCTCCGTCTGACTGCGGTTGCGGGCCTTTGCCTGCTGATCGCCGCTTGCTCAAACTCCAGCTCGAGCAGCACAACGACCACGGGCGCCGGCGCGTCGGCAAGCCCTGCCACCAAGACAATCGGCGTCTCGATCCAGAATCGAGAGGCGCAGTTCTATCAAAATATGGAGACCGGCATGAAATCCGAAGCCGCGAAATACGGCTACAACGTGCTGGTGGTCGATGCCAATCGCGACAGCGCAAAACAGCAATCGCAAGTCGAAGACTTCATCTCCAAAAAAGTCGACGCAATCGTCTTGACCCCGTACGACTCGCAAGCCATCGGCGCGGCGATCGTCGAGGCAAACAACGCAAAGATTCCCGTCTTTACCGCCGATATTGCCAGCATCGCCAAACAGGGCGTCGTCGTCGCGCACGTCGCCTCCGACAATGTGCTGGGTGGCGAACAGGCCGGCAAACTCATGTGCAAGGCGGTCGGCAGCGGCTCGATCGCGATTATCGATGAGCCCGAAGTCACGAGCGTCCAGGATCGCGTGAAAGGCTTTCGCCAAGCGATCAAAGCGAACTGTCCGAATGTGACCATCGTTGCTGATGTCGATGGCGGCGGCGCGCGCGACAAGGCCAACTCGGATATGGGCGACATTTTGCAATCCCACAAAGAATTGCGCGGCGTCTTCGGCATAAACGACGACTCGGCACTCGGAGCACTAGCGGCAATCAAAGCGGCGGGTCTTAAAAACGTCGCCGTTATCGGTTACGATGCCGGGCCCGAGGCGCGCGCCGCGATTGCGCGCGGCGATATGTACGGTGACGCGATTCAGTATCCCGAGAAGATCGGCGCAATGACGATCGATGCGATTCACCAATACTTTGCCGGACAAAAAGTTCCCAAAGTAGTTCACGTCAACGTGGGAACATTCACCAAAGCCAACTCCGCATCGCAACCCTGAGCACTTCTCTCCTCCTCGAGATGCGCGACATCGGGAAATCGTTTCCCGGTGTCCGCGCGCTGGACGGCGTCACGCTTGAATTGTATGCAGGCGAGGTGCTCGCATTGGTCGGAGAAAACGGCGCCGGCAAATCGACGCTGATGAAGATTTTGGCGGGCGCGCAAGCCGCCGATCAGGGCGAGATACTGATCGACGGTAAGCCGGTTCGTATCGATGGACCGCGCACGGCCGAACGGCTTGGGATCGGGATGATCTATCAAGAGTTCACGCTTGTGCCGACACTTGGCGCGGTGGAGAACATCGTGCTTGGAGACGAACCACAGTCGCGCGCATTGCTGGATAACAAGAGGGCGGAACAGGTCGCTTCGAGCGCGCTAGCGGAACTGGGGATTGTGATTCCGCTCGGAATCGAGGTCTCGCGTCTATCGGTTGCGCAGCAGCAGATGGTCGAGATTGCGAAGGCGCTCTCCAAACGCGCGCGCATCATCGTGATGGATGAGCCAAGCGCGGCGCTCACCGACCGCGAGATCGACAAGCTGTTTGCGGTTATCGCGAAGCTCAAAGCCGGCGGTGCCGGAATCATCTACATCTCTCACCGTTTGGAAGAACTGCCGCGGATCGCCGATCGAATCACCGTCTTGCGTGACGGCAGAGCGGTTGAAACCCGCAAGCAATCGGAGTTTTCGCCGGACGAAGTCATCCGGGCAATGGTGGGACGTGCGCTCGAATCGCATTTTCCGGAACTTACGCCCGTGCCGGTTAATACGCCGGTGGTTTTAAGCGTTCGCGATATCGTGCGCGCGCCGCGCGTGAACGGCATCTCGTTCGAGGTTCGCGCGGGCGAGATCGTTGGACTTGCCGGTTTAGTTGGCGCCGGTCGCACCGAACTCTGTCGGGCAATCGCCGGGGCCGACATTCCGCAATCCGGACAAGTGAGCGTGGACGGAAAGCCGGCCCGCTTGCGCTCTCCGGCCGACGGTATCGCGCACGGAATCGCTTTTATTACCGAAGATCGAAAGAGCCAAGGGCTGGTCCTGGGGATGACCGTTCGCGAAAATATTACGCTCGCGCACCTGGATCAATTCGTCAATCGCGAACATTTGATCGACGGTGCCGAAGAGTTGGAAGCCGCCAATGCATCGATTACGGAGTTACGCATTCGCACGCCGAGCGCCGATCAAATTGTGCGCAACCTCTCCGGCGGCAATCAGCAAAAGGTCGTGTTGGCAAAGTGGCTATTGGGCAACGCGCGCGTATTTTTGTTTGATGAGCCGACTCGTGGAATCGATGTCGGGTCGAAGGCCGAGATCTATGTGCTCATGCTTAAGC
>JALYVT010000222.1 GCA_030853105.1 Vulcanimicrobiota bacterium | reverse complement strand
GCCTGGGGCGGAGCGCCGTCAGACTTATTACGGGCCCCCTCGGGGAATCGCGCACCGGCAAAATGTTGAAGGGCCCGCTAGCCTGGGGGCCCCAACGTAGTTGGGGGGCGCGCAGCCTGGGGCGGAGCGCCGTCAGACTTATTACGGGCCCCCTCGGGGAATCGCGCACTGGTAAAATGCTGAAGGACCCGCTAGCCTGGGGGCCCCAACGTAGTTGGGGGGCGCGCAGCCCGGGGCGGAGCGCCTTTAAACTCTTGTTATCGCTCGGCCTGGTGTTTACGCTGCTATCACCGGCAAACGCGCAATCAGTCCATATCAAAGACGTTGCGCGGGTGCAAGGGGTGACGGGCAATCAGTTGGTCGGGTATGGGCTGGTGACCGGTTTGGGCGGAACGGGCGATTCGTCGTCGGTGATCTTTACGAGTCACACCATTCAGAATGTGCTGCAGTCGTTCGGATTGACGACGACATCGCAAGAAGTCCGCACGCGCAACGTCGCGGCGGTGATAGTCACTGCGACGCTGCCGGCTTTCGCTCACTCCGGCGATAACGTTGACGTCACGGTATCATCGATGGGCGACGCGCAGAGTCTGCAGGGCGGTACACTGATTTTGACCGAGTTAAAAGCGGCCAATAACTTGGTCTACGCGACGGCGCAAGGCGCGGTCTCGGTCGGCGGGTTCTCGGTCGGCAGCGCCGACAACGCCGTTTACAAAAACTTCACTGCGGCCGGGCGCGTTCCCAATGGCGCGGTGATCGCTCGCGATATGCTCACCAACATCGAGCAGCCGGGCGGCGGGTTCAACTACGTTCTGACGACACCGGACTTCAAGACCGCAGCCGACCTTGCCAAGGCGCTCAATCGGCACTTCGGCGGCGGCACGGCCGGCGCAATGGACGCCGAGACCGTTCACGTCTTCCTGCCGGGAACCTATCACAACAACCCGGTGCAGTTCCTAGCCGATGCGAGTGATGTCACCCTAAATCAAGATCAGCTGGCCAAGGTCGTAATGAACGAGCGCACCGGCACGATCGTGTTCGGCGGCGATATTAAACTCGCACCGTGCGCGATTGCACACGGCAATCTCTCAATCACGATCGCGACTCGCAACACGTTTATTCCGCCGCCGTCGTTCACGACTGCACCGGGCCAGACGGTCACCAACACCACTGTTCGTGCGAACGAAAAGGGCCGTCAACTCACATTTGTTGCCGGCGCCGCGAGCCTCTCGCAAGTCGTGCGCGCTCTCAACACCATGGGTGTCTCGCCGCGCGATCTCATTGCGATCGTGCAAGCGCTGCGTCAAGCCGGCTCGCTCCAAGCTGAGCTGGAGATTCAGTAGTGGATATTCAAAAGAGTGCGCAAGCGACCAAACCGGCGCTCTCGGCCGAGCAGACGACTGCATTAGCGCGACTGCATGCGGCCGCCCAGCAGCTAGAAGGCGTGTTCGTCAACATGCTCTTTAAGGCCATGCATGCGACCGTTCCGAAAGACTCGATCTTCGGCAAGGAATCCGCCGCGCAAGGCACCTGGAACGACATGCTGGATTCGGAGCGCGCGCAATCGGTTGCAAAGAGCGGAAGCTTCGGAATCGCAAAGGTCTTAGAACAGCAGCTTCGTTCGAGTGTACTTTCGGATGCATCGAGCGAGTCGAAGATTGCCGTTCCGACGGAACTTGAGCCATGAGCGATTCGTGGGAGGCGTTCGGCCAGGCGCTCTTGGATGAATCACAGAGTTTGGCGCGGCTTAATGAGTCGGCGCTAAAGCTGACCGATGCATTGGTGCAGAACGTCGCCTCGCAGATCGAGTCGGCGGAACGCGCCGTTGACCGCGCGCGATTGGCTCATCAAACCGTCGTCGCCAAACGCCGCGGAATGCAAGTGCGCGGCTTCGGACAGTTGGCGCTCACGCAAGTCTGCGGCTATGCTCCCCAGTCGCTTTACCGGACATTCAATCAGCGTCTGAGCGATATATCGTATCAAACCACCTCGATTGGAATCACGAATGCAAACAACAAGGCGCTCATCCTCGGTGGGATGGAGCGCTTGATGAAGTTGACCTCGAAGCTGCAGCGTGCTGGAAGTGAAATGCCGGGGACGTACAAACGTCGCGGTTTCGTTCCGCCGCCCACCGGCAGCGTACTGCTGAGCAGCAAGTGTTAACGCTATGAGTTTCTTTCCGATCGGCCTCATGGGAAAATCCCTGGATGCATTTGCGGCGGCTGAAAATGTCACCGCCGACAACATCGCCAATGTCAACACGCCGGGCGCCTCCCGTCAAATCGCGATGTTAAGCGAAGCACCGGCAATCGTCGGGTCACCGTTTGCATCGACCCATGTCGGCGGAACGTTCGGCGATGGCGTGCTTCTCTCAAGCGTTCAGCGGATCCACCAAGACTCGTACGACGCGCTGTTTCGCGGCGCTTCGGCCTCGCAGAACTACTTTAGCGTCCAGCAGCAGCAGTTAGGGGCCGTGCAGTCGTCGTTCGGCGACCCGAATAGCGGTGTTGGCGCGCAGTTTACCGCGTTTCAAGCCGCCATCAATCAACTTGCGGCGCAGGCCGGCAGCGGTTCAAGCAGCGCTGCACAGCAAAACGTGATATCCCAAGCGCAAGCGCTTACAAACTCGCTCAATAACGCCGCGAATAGCGTAACGCTGCAGAAGACGCAAACCGTTAGCCAGGCCGGCGCAATCGTCGTAAAAGCGAACGGTATACTTGACCAAATCGCGGCGCTGAACAGTCAAATTCGCGCCTCGACGGCAGTTGGCGACAATCCAAACACGTTCTCCGATCAACGCGATCATCTGATCGACCAGCTCTCGCAGTACATCTCAACCCAAACCAGCGTGCAGCCCAACGGCTCGACGCTGGTCTCGGTCAACGGCCAGGCATTGGTGAACGATACAATCGCCTACCACTTGGCGCCGCCGGTCATCAGTCAAAATCCGAACGGCACACCGGCGTTTGTCATCGGCTTCGCAAATGACCCCAACCCAAGCTCGCCCGCGCCGGTTCCGCTTGGAAGCGGCCAGCTAGCTGGTTTCGCCGATCTCTACAACAACAAACTTACGCCGTACGGACAACAGCTCGATAATTTCGCCGGGTCGCTCGCGAGCGAGGTCAACCGGATCACCCAGGCAGGGTACGATCAAAACGGAGTTGCCGGAGTAAATCTTTTCGCCCCGGTTGTCGGCACCAATCCAATCTCTGCCAGCAACATCCAAGTAGGAATTACCAATCCAGCGCAGTTGCCGGCATCGCTCGCAAGCACGGCCGCGGGT
>JALYVT010000051.1 GCA_030853105.1 Vulcanimicrobiota bacterium | reverse complement strand
TCGGAGCACCCGGATGCCACGCGGTCTCAACCGTTCAGAAACGAGCAAGAGAAGCTGTTCGGAAAATACTTTAGCGTGAATTAAGCGCTGCTTGAACGACGTTGCGGAGCAGCGCGATATTCGTGAGGGGACCGACTCCGCCGGGGACCGGTGTAATCGCACCCGCCACTTGTAGGGCAGACTCAAAGTCCACATCACCTTTAAGGTGCCCATCGATCACCGTGGTGCCGACGTCAATCACTACTGCGCCTTCAGCGATGTCCGCGCCGCCGATGAGGCCGGGGACGCCGGTCGCAATCACCACAACATCCGCCATCTTGACGTACGGCTGCAGCGAGCCGGATTCTTTGTGCAAGACCGTCACGGTCGCATGTTGCGCAAGCATCAGCATTGCGACGGGCGCGCCAACCACCACCGAACGCCCGATCATCACGGCGCGCTTGCCGGCCAGCGGCCACGCTGGGCTGCGTTCGAGCAGCAGCATCACCGCGGACGGCGTAGCCGGCACAAACTCCGTGCCGCTCCCGAACGCGAGATTGCCTTGATTTGTGGGATGGGTTCCATCGACGTCTTTGTGAACCGGAATCGCATCTGCAATCGAGCGAATTGAAAATCCCGTCGGCAACGGCTGCTGGAGCATCACACCGTGCACGAGCTGGTCGCGCCCGAAACTCTCCAACTGCTCGCGAATCTGTTTCGTGCTGCTCTGTTCGGAGAGCCGAGCTACAGCAACCTCGATGCCGACTCGCGCTGCAGTCTTTACGAGATTGCGAATGTAAGCCAGGCTCGATTCATCCTCGCCGACCAGTGTAATCACCAGCTTGGGATGAATCCCGGCCTGGTTTAGAGCAGTACAGCGAGCAGTAAGGTCTGCGCGCAGTTCAGCGGCGAGCGCGCGTCCATCGAGTATCTGAGCCGGCACGGCGGCGGTTTTCTCTGCTGGAAGCTCCCTTCCTGGGATGCGACGACATTGGTACTTTCGGTTTGCGAGTCTCACTGGGTATAGTAGAGTATGCCTCGCGCTCACCGATCGCTTCAGTCTGCAATGTACGCAGCGGCATTTCTGCTCGCGGCCTGCTCGGGGGGAAGCGGAGGCAGCGGCCTGGTCGGCACGCAGGCGCCGAGCTTTGAAGCGCAAGCGCTCTCGGGAAAATCCGATTCGCTCGCGCAGTATCGAGGCCATGTCGTGTTATTGAATCTGTGGGCCTCGTGGTGTCCGCCGTGCCGCGCCGAGATGCCGGACTTGCAGCGGCTCTACACCGTGGATAAGTCCCGCAATCTGGTTGTCCTCGGCGTCAATCAGGGCGAATCGCGCGACCGCGCGCGTGCTTTTGCGAACTCACTGGGGATTAGATTCCCGATATTGCTTGACACACAGCAGCAGTACGGACGAGTGTACGGCGCTCTGGGCTTGCCGACTACCGTCGTGATCGATTCGGACGGTGTGATCAAGCGTGTTTTCGACGGCGCACTCACCTACGGTCAAATGCAAGCAGCAGTTAGTTTATTGCTTGCAAAATCACCGTGAGGTCGATCACGGTCGCCTCCGGTGTTTTGATCCTCGCGGTTTTCGCACAAGACATTTTTTCGGGGCGGCCGTTCTACCACAGCGGAATGTACGCGGTTGCACTCGCCGCACTGTTGCTCTATATCCTGTTGAAAATGAAACGGTGGAACGCGCTGATTGTGCTCGGAGCCGCACTCATCGGCGTCGCCGGACTTGCTAGCAGTCTGCTCGCACCCGATAATGCGACAATTATGGACGCGCCGGGAGCAACCGCTGCCGCACCTGATCTAAACGGCAGCCTTGTCTTTCCGTTGCAGGCGGATAGCCCGATCCTGTTACGTCGCGCCGATCGCGCCGACATAACAATCGGAGATCGCGCACGCTACATTGGCGGATTTATCTTGAAGCGCAGGCCGCGCGTGGTGGCGTTCGTTGAAGCGCGAGACCCCAACGGCGCCCGTCTCACGATTACGCAGCCGACGGGAACATTTCTCTCGCCGTTTCTGCTCTTCAAGAAAGTCGAAACCAAACTCGCAGTGAAACTACCGGTCGATTCGTTCAACGTTCCGGCCGCACACCGCGTGGTCGGCGCCTATCTTTTCTCCGCGAAACAGATCGCCGAGTTGCAGCATGTTCCGAGCCACGCGAACGGTCGGTCGGCGGTGCTGTTCGACGTCTATACCGATGCGATGCATCACATTCCCCACGCGACCCAGTTGATCTTCAGCGGAACATCCGCGCTGATCGGCGGAATTCGATTAGGTTGCGTTGTTAGCGAGTATCCGGCAGTGGACGTCGTGTCGGCCCCGTATCTCTCGGCGTTGTGGATCGGGGGCATACTGTTCATCGCGGGAGTCGTTCTTGTGCGGCTAAAAATCAGTCCCGCTGCTGAACGTGAACCCGTCGATCTTCGCGGTGGGCACGACCATTGAGTACGAATACCCGCCGGTTCGCGTAAGTTCGCTTGCGAGTTCACAGTGCCGCAGCGCTTCAAGAATGCTTTGGTTGAAGCGCATGTTGCGAACGCCGCCGCCGACCTTGCCGTTCTCAATCAGAAAGGTTCCGTCCCGCGTCATTCCGGTGACGATGGCGCGGCGCTGATCGACCGTTCGAATATACCAAAAACGACTGACGAGCAATCCTCGCTTGGTCTCCGCAATAAGCTGCTGGGTTGACTTCTCGCCCCCGCTGATGACCAAGTGCGTTGGCTGCGGACCATACGCATTGGGCGCCGGAAGCGCATGACCGGTATTTGCGCGGCTCAGTTTGTTCGCCCAGTAACTGTCGGTCACAATATTTGTCGCGACACCCGCTTCAATAAGTGCAAGCCGCTGCGTTGGGGTTCCCTCAAAGTCAAACGGCATTCCCGGAGACTTCGGATTTGCATGATCGTCGCTGATTGTGATGTTCTCGCCCAAATAGGAGCGACCTAATCCGTCGCTGAGAAACGAGGAGCCTTCGTGAAACGACTGGGCCGAAAAGTGGTCGGCAATGTAGCTCACCAACTCTCCGAATGCCGCCGGCTCAAGGATGACGGTCCATGCGCCTGGGTCGCCGGCTTGCGGCGAAGCACTCTCAACGGCCTTTGAGGCCGCGCGCAAGCCGATGGCGCGTGCATCGACAGCCATGATGTCGTTCGCGTAGGCTTCGGCATAACCCGATGAGTCAGCGCCGTTTGCTTTAACATTTATGCCGGTGTCGGTACCGTCAAACGATGCGCTCGCGCCGCTGGTATTGACGATGCTCACGCCGGATTCGCCGGTTTGCACGTACCCGGCGGCCCACAAGTCGGCGGCTTGCGCTTGCGCGAAAATCTCCGCGCTCATGCTTGCGCGCATCTGCGCGCTGGCCTGCGCCGTCTGCGGAACAAAAGCGCCCTGCGGTGTAACCGCCGTTCCGCCGCTGGGTAACTTCGGCTGATCGGGATCGTCCGGCGAGAGCGCCGCGATCTCACTCGCTCGTCGAACACTCTGCCGTAGCGACGCTTCATCAAGCCGATTGGTCCGAACAACCCCGGTTTTGCCGCCGATTATTGCGCGAATGCTCACGACGACATCGTGCTGCGCGACATTCTGATGAATTGCATTGTGCGTAAAGCGCGTAAGCGCGAAGTTCTCAGTCGTTACGACGACCTCGGTCCGCTCGGCCGTCGAATACGCAAGCACCTGGTGTGCAAGTCGTTCGCGCTGTTCGCTATTCATAGCCGACTCCGACCCGAACATTACGAAACCGCGCCGGTGCGGCGCACTGCGCCGTGCGTCCGGTTTGAATCGGTTCACCTTTGCCGCAGTTTGGTGTTCCCCACGCAACCCACGATGCTGTATCTCCGATTGCGTCGCACGAGTTCCAAAACTGTGGAGTGACCCCGGCGTAGGTGGGATTTTTCAACATTCGCCCGCGTTTGCCGTTCTTCACTTCCCAGCCGATCTCGCAGCCAAATTGGAAGTTGAGGCGGTGATCGTCGATCGACCACGAGCGGTTGGACTCCATGTAAATCCCGTCCTTGACATCCTCGAACAGTGCGTCGAACGAGTGGTTTCCGGGCAGCAGGTTGAGATTGCACATCCGAATCATCGGCACGAACTCCCAGCTCTGCGCCCGCACACATGCATTGGTGGTTAGGCCGATCTCGCGCGCCGTGTCATTGCTCATTTCGTATCCGACCAGCATTCCGTCTCGAATAATATCGGAGGCGATGCTCTTGCTGCCCTCGTCATCGTAGCCGACGGTCGCGAGGCCGTCCGGCAAATTGTTGTCGATGACGATCGTTACAATATCCGAGCCGTACTTCAGTTTTCCGAGTGCGGAGAGTTCCAAAAAGCTGACGCCCGAAAAGTTCGCCTCCCAACCCATGACGCGATCCAGCTCGGCGGGATGCCCGCACGACTCATGAATCTGCAGCGAGACTTGCGAGCCGCCCAAGATGATATCTTTGATTCCGGCCGGCGACTGCGGCGCGCTTAAGAGCGCAATTGCCTCTTCGGCAATGCGCTGCGCGTTCTCGCGCAACTTCGCGCGTTCGATGATCTCCCAGCCGCCGGATTGATAGAGCCCGATGTCGCCGGGGAAAGTGCGCGTCTGCACATCACCCTCACCGACGGCCATCGCCTGCAGCCCGCTTCCGGTTTGGTAGAGCGATTGCTCGATCTTCGAGCCGATCGTGCTGTAAAATGACTTGTCGGTGCGCCAGAGATCGATCCATGCGCGACCGACGCTGATCTCGGGTCCCGTGTGCAGCAGTTTCTCCGCCTCTAGGAGTAAGTTCACGCGCTCGCTGAGCGAAACGTCCTGCGGCGCTCGCTGCAGCGGCGTAGCGAAAGTGTCAACGTACGTCCGCTGCGGCGGATCGCCGAATCGCTTACCGTGCAGAGCCGCGCCCGCTTTGGCGATCTCTACCGCCAGCGCGGCCGTACTATCGATGCCCTGGTTTGTTAACTCCGAACTTGCCGCGAATCCCCACGAACCGTCAACCAAGGCCCGGATGCCGTATCCGCGACTAGTCTGTTCGGAGAGCGTCGCAATCACCGCGTTGCGAGCTTCGATCCGTTCGGATTTGGCCACGTCGAAGCGAATGTCG
The DNA here is from genome assembly GCA_030853105.1 of Vulcanimicrobiota bacterium. Lineage (GTDB taxonomy): Bacteria > Vulcanimicrobiota > Vulcanimicrobiia > Vulcanimicrobiales > Vulcanimicrobiaceae > JALYVT01. The sequence goes on along the minus strand of JALYVT010000051.1, from coordinate 7,235 downwards.
GCGTAATCTGCGCCGCGCTTTGCGGCCGTGTCTAAAGCTCGCGCAGCGAGTTCATCAAAGCTCATCGCGCCTGCGTGTTCCGGGAACCGGCGACGATCACCCGCAGATTGCGGATCGCGATCTGACCCGAGGAGTGAATTGGACTCGAGCCTAGGCCGCTAAGGACGTAGATGCTGGAGAGCGTTGCGGGAGTCGCCAGGTTGGCCGGAAGACGAACCCTTCGACTCTGCCAGCCCTTCCAGGTGATTCGGCCGACCGTGAATGCGATGCGCTCGTTGATGGCGTTGCGAACGGCAATGCGCAAGACTTCGCCGTTGCCATCACCCAGAATGTCGAGCCGCAAGCCTAAGGCGCCGGAAGGCAGTCGCATCAGGCCGTTCAAATACGCCGCGCGCTCCGTGCCGCTGAAGTCGTACGTCAACGTCGTGCAGATTGGGCATGATTCGCCGGCCTTTGCGCCGCCCGGACCACCGACCGGAAGTGCTGCGAAGCGGAAACCGTTCAAGCTTAGTTCCATCTCGTGCTGACCGACACTAACGCTGTCAAGCGCAATGCTGCGACCGAGTTGGACGCTAACGTTTGCATCCGAACCTGCAGCGGTATACCAGCCGTCGCCGTCGATTCGTCCTGCTGAGGCGGCCCACGGTGCGCGTGTCGGCAGTGCGATCGGATATCCATCGCGATCGAATGCTTGCACATGAAAGTGCAGGCGCTCTCCCGGACTCAGATTCGGATGTGCCGGCGTTATCTCGATCCGAGCTGCGGAATCCATAACTTGAACCGGAACATTCGCGAACAGCGATGCGCGTTCGAAGTGCAAGATGCCGTTTTGCGCTTGGCTGCCCGCCACAAACTCCGACGTCGTGCTGGTCCCTAAATCTGTCGGAACCGCGCGCGCGCGCACGTCGCCGGCAATGCTCGCGGGATGTCCAGATGCGTCGGTAACTGCCGTCGTCATCGTAACCCGAGCGCCCGGAAACGCGCGCACGAAACTCGGTCGAACGACTAAACGTTCGGGCGGTCCGAACGGCGCATTGCTGTAGACGAGCAGCCCGTCGGCGATTCGACGTTCGATACCGTCGGAGGGTGAGTTGCGCACGTCGGCATTCGTATCGCCTAGCTGTCGCGCTACCAGGGTGGAACTCCCGCCGCCATCAAATGCGAGTCCCTCGACCGCACCGAATGCGCGCATGAGCGTACCTAGCTGCACTCGCGTTACACCTATCGAGCGACCGGGCTGCCGTCCATCCACTTCGATGAGCAACAGCGTCCCATCGGCCTCCACGGCTGCGCCCGACGCGGGAATTAGCGTCGAAAACTCGTTGCCGCCCGGCCCGTCCGGATCGTTGTAGGGCAAGCCATTATGCACCAGCAGCGGACCGCCGCCGACCGCGGCGATGAGCGAATCGAGCGGCGGATTGAGATTCCCGGTTGCGGCGATGGTGTCACCGATGTTCGGCACACCCGCCGAACTATAAGCATTTGCGCCGATTGCCAGCCAGTAGCCGGGCGGCTGCGCAGCCGTGTTGTCGGCGATCGCAGTCACGCGATAGCGCGCGAACGGCGGCGTTCCACCGAGCGGCGCAAGTCGCACGAGTGTCATACTCTGAACCGGCTTAACGGCACCGAACTCAGGTGTCAGAAGTGCCACACCGTCGTTCGGCGGGGGAAACTCATTGACGGCATCGAGTCCGACAGTCGCGCTGCCGATTTGCACGCTCGCATTGAACGCAAACTCGGCGATCTCGACCTTTGCATCGCGCGTAATCCCTAGGGCGTAACGTCGGCGCGGCATACTGAGCAGGGAGCCGGATTGAACCAGGATGTTAAGCGGCTGATTGGTGTTGCCGATGTCAAAAAAATCGCCGTTGATGCCGGCGACGGCTCCGGTGCGCGCCGCCATCGATGAGAGCGTTTCGCCGCCGGAGATCAGACGATCCGACGCCAGGGCGGTATTGATGTGGACGGTCGGGTCCCTCAGATCGACGGCAACGACGTGGACCGTGATGGGGCCGTCATCAGCGAGCAGATCGTACTCCCCGTAAGTAACGCCGGGCGCAACGAACTCGGTGCTCACCGCATCGCTTCGAATCGGCGGAAACGGCACTCCGAAGCTGAGATGTTTCGGCAGCGGAGCCGCCGACGCGCTCAGCGTCGTGCATCCGAACACGATTATGCCGATCAGTAACCGTTTCATGATGCGATCGAGAGCGGAAATCCACCGGTTGCAAACGGCGATCCGGCCAACTGCCGCAAACTGCGCAGACTATAGACCGCAACCCGGTTCGCGCGAGCGCACGGAACGTAAAGACGTCCGCGGCGTAGATCGATCGATGGGCGCCAGGGCGTCGAACAGGTGATGAGCGGCGCGTGAACTGATGCTAGCGTGCGCGAATCCAAGACATAGACGACGTTCGCCGCTTCATCCGTGACGAAGATGCGGTGGTGCGTCGAATCGTACACGACCCCGAGCGGAAAGACGAATCGCGGGCTGCGCGCAATCAGCCGATCTTTACCGCCGTGAACGTCGTAGGCGGCTACGTACCCGCCGGGTGCGTTTGAAGCGTTTGATACGACGAACAGCCGCTTATCCTGCGCATCAAGTGCGAGCCCGAATGGTCGCGGCCCCGTCTTGATGCGATGTACCGGCTTCAGCGTACTTGCATCAAGCGCCAGCACGCTTGCATCGTTCACGTTTCCGACATAGATGATCCCGGCGCGTTGGTCGATCGCTAAACCTTCGGCGGTCTGCCCGGTTACGACTCGGCTCACCACTCCGTCCTGCGTAATACGGGTGAGTGCGCCGTGACCGGCCACATCGCGATTGCTTACGAAGACATCGCCGGTACGATGATCGATTGCGACCTCATTTCCAAGCGGAATGTTCGGCGTTTCATGCATCGTCCACGGATTTCGTGTATAGCTAAAGAGTGTCGATCCGGTGGTGCTGGGAGCCAAGATCATGCCGGCGCTTCCTAGCGCTACGTCGCCCGGCGCTTCTCCTAAGCCGATATACCCGAGAATTGCGAAGCTCGCCGGATCATGTAAGGCGATGCCGTTGTCGTAACTAGCCACGGCGATTACGGGTCTGTCGGCGGCCGGCGGCGGAACGATCCCGATGCTCGCTAAACCGAGCGCTCCGGCGGCTGCACCGACGATCGTACTTGTGGTTTCGTTGCGCACGAGGGGTGCGATAAAGACTGAGTCAACGATATCTCCGCCGCCGAGCACCTGCAGCGCGTACGGCGCCGCGATCCCGCTGAGTGATAGCCGAACTCGGCTTCCGCTGATGTACGGGCCCGGACCGGCCGATATTCCGAACGTTCCGGCAAATCGATTGCGTGCGGGGGGAAGCGCCACGTTTCCGAGTAAGATCAATGCGAGCAGCGCAGCGATGCTTTTCATGTGTTACGAACTATGCTGCAAGATGCCGACGACGAAATATCCAAGTCCAACTGCGCCGGCCGCCAGCGAGAGGGAGATGAGTGCGCGGTTCGTTGTTAGAGCAGATATAGAGACGAGAACGATGGCGACTTCGAAAAGCGTTACCGCGATCTCCAACGTTTCGAATGAACGCAGCGCGCGCTCCGAGCTCAATTGCTGCGCTGCAGATTCGTTTTCATACTCATGCGCTTGTTGACTGATTGATCCAACGGCCTTCGCCTCACGCGCGCTGCTCGCTTCAAGTCGGGTTTGAGCGGCTTTGTCGGTTATGAGCTTCGAATTCAACAAACTTTGATTTAACTCATACTTTATCTTGGTGGTTTCGTAGAAGTTGTATTGATCGGAGGCTTTCGCCTGAGCCAGCACAGCCTCGTTCTTCGCTACGATCGCAAGGGTCGAACGCTGATGCGCGAACAGGGTTGCAAGCGCAGCCAGTACAGCAAGGATCGCGCCCAGAATTGCAATCAGCCGATGATCGCGTGTTGTGCTGTGGTGATGACGTTCGGCAGCTTCGTCGAGTGCTTTTTTGGCGCTAAAGTCGGCCACCGTACCTCCGGTCGTGTAGTAGCGAGACTGCCTGGAGCCCTTCGAGGACATCGGTGCCCGGAGCCAGCATTGTTGCTTTCGTTCGCGATGCCTCCAGTAAAAAGCTTGCTAAGCGGTACTCGCCGCTGGTTCCGGCGACGACCGTGCCATCCGGATCGATTGCATATGCGCGCGGCGCATCTCCCATGTCGAGCACGATGACGTACATCCGCAATTCAAGCGCGCGAGCGCGAGCGATCCGAACTGTCCAATCCGATTGCGCAGATGTCTGCCAAATGATGAGTTGGTATCCGGCCTGCTTGTAGGCGGGCAATCCGCCGGGATCGAGCACGATTGCGTCGCTTGCGTGAAGGGTCGGAATAGCGCCGTCAATCGAATTGCGTACGCGCTCGCCGGGCGCCACCAAATACGGCGTCTCCAAAATGCGAAGGTCTTCATCGAGTTCGGGGTGCGCGGCGAACGGAGTGATTGCGATCCGCATCGAGGTGGAGACGGGCGACACCGAGGTGCGGGAATCGGGTTGAACACGAGGCGGAGTGACCGATCCAACCTCGATCCGCTCGACTAACGTCTGCGGATGATGCTGATCTGCAATCGCACGAACTGAACCCAGTTTATCGACGATCTGACTCTTGCCGCAGTAGGCAACGCAGCCGCGTTCGACCCCGCATTTGTTGGCGGCGATAAACGGGACCGCATTTTCGCGTGCGCGCACTACAGCGAGCAGGTCAGCCTGGATATTCTCGAGGTTTTCGGGATCGCGTACGCTCGTCACCCAGGCGGTCGGCATAACCAGTACCTGGGCGCCTGCGTCGACGAGCTTGCGCGCAATGGTTGGAATCCGGCCGTCCGCGCAGATCATAACCCCCAGACGCCCGATGCTCGTATCGATCGGTTCAATTGTCCTCCCGCGCGTGAACCACTGTCGATCGAAATGCCACAAGAAGTGCTTGTCGGCTACACCGGCAACACGGCCGTCGACATCGACGACGAACGCACTGTTAAAGATGCGATCATCCGCACAGCGTGCGCCGCCGAAGACGATGACGGTGCCTAGCTCACGAGCCGCTTCGCGCAGATCGTCGAGCGCGCGCTCGCACTGGTCGGAGTCTAAGCGCTCGCTTCCGAGAACATAGGCCGGAACGGTTCCTTCCGGCAGAACGATCAAGGTAGCGCCATGCGAGGCCGCGCTACGAACTTCGTCAAGGACGTCGGGCCAAATCGACGTAAAGTCGGCGCGTTCGTGGGCGCGTAGCTGAATGCACGCCGCCGTGATCGTGGTTGTCGTCAAAGCATGCTCCGGGTGCCGAAATGAGGAAGAAGGCGTGAACGGATTTCGCCTGAACACCGTTCTTGAATATACGCCTACCGATCTCCCGCGAAAGGTAAAGAGTGCAGCGTTCGTTTCTAATCTTCACCGCCGCTGCGGTTGCAACCAGCCTCGTCGGCAACGTTGCGGCCGCGCCCATACAGAAGGCCGCCAAAACCGTCAGCAAGACGCCTGCAAATCGGAAAATCTCCAAGTACCAGCAGCGGCACGATGCGCTGTTGAAAGCATCGGCGCCCGCCGATGAGTATTTCGGTCGGCTAAAGCTCAGCTATATCGGAATAAACAACACCCTGCACGATGAGGCAATCGCGGCCGGGCCGTATACGGTCAACAGCAATATCATCACGAAGGTTCATTTTGCCGAAGACGCGCTGCTCGATTGGCAACACAAGTATCCCAACGATCCGCAACTCGCCAGAACATTTTTCCTAATGGCGACGATGCAGCGCAAGATTTACACCGCCGACGGTCAGGATAAATCCTGGAACTACTTCCACCAGTTGGTCAATCAATTTCCGAACACGTTTTTCGGAAAAACCGCGAAGAAGGATCTACAGATCGGCTTCACGGAGCATGTTTTCGCCCTGCCGGTTCCGTGCCCGGCGACTCCATCACCTGTGCCGTCGTTGGCACCCGGCGTGAAGGCGCGGCCGACTCCTGTCCCGACCGCCTCGCCGACTCCGGCGCCGACGGCGGAACCTACCACTACGCCGACCCCAAGCCCGGGCGCGCCCAAGCGTGACATAATCTCGGTTCCATGCTTCACCCCAGCGCCACCGACCCCGAGCCCGACGCCGGTCCCGACAAACGCGCCTGCGAGCCCGGTAGTGAATCCGCCGGTGACTCCGATCCCAAGCGGCTCGCTGACTCCGGCCCCCACCCCTGCGTCGCGCACCTCGCCCTCACCGGCGCCGTCAGCCGCTCCGTCGCCGTTACCGTCGGCCGCGCCCGCGCCGCCATCCGCGCGTCCGACTCCGGCGCCACCGACTCCAGTACCCACGAAGAGACCATGAAACAAAAGCCCCCGGTTTTCACCGGGGGCTTTTTAGTGGTATCTAAGCTCTTACGAGATCAGAACTTGAGACCCAAGCCGACGTACGGGCCGTTCTCCGAGAACGCCGACGGGGCATTGGTCTTGTTTTGACCGCGGTCTCCGAGGAAACCGAAGTCGATGAAGAGTGGGATATGTTCTCCCAGCGTGAACGTTCCGCCGACTTGGTACTTCAGGATGTTGTAGGCCAGGCTGAACGTGTTGCCTGCCGGATCGCTGAAGTTACCCTTGACGTTGGGGTAGTACCACGCGCTGCCGTAGATTGAGAAGGACTGGTTGAGGTCGGGGAGCTTTTCAGCACCGAACCCAACGCCGCGCAGTCTCGGATATCCGGCATTGTTTCCGCGATACATGTAGCCGACGCCGACATACAGGCGCGGGTCTGCGACCTTCAGGCCGAGGCGGCCGTCGAAGTCGTAGTCACGCACGGTGAACGCGGGAACGAAGGTTTGGCCTTGACCACCGATGACGGTGACGCAGCCGGGTTCGCCCGATGCCGGGCAGGGGATCGCAGTTCCAGGTCCGCCGAGGCCCGGTGGGGTCGCGACGTTCTGATTATGCGGGTAGTTGTACTGGCGATAATCGCCTTCCAACATCCAGGGCAGGTTGAAGAGATTGAACTCAGCGGCACCGCGGACGGCGTATGATGCGCCGCCGGTGTTGCTGCCAACATTGCCCGGGCTGAACTCGTTATACACCTTTGGCGAGATAATGAAATCGCCGGCGATGAAACGATCCTGGTAGGGAGTTGCGGCCGGTGCCGGGGTCGGCGTCGGTGCAACGGTCGGTTCGGCGGTTGCCGGCGCCGGCGGCGGAGGCGGAGTGGCGTTCACATAGCGAACGACAACCAGCTTCTTGTCGGGA
>JALYVT010000221.1 GCA_030853105.1 Vulcanimicrobiota bacterium | reverse complement strand
CTCGGTTTGGCTGGGGCAGCGCCGACAAGCGTATATGTCGGGTGCCGCTAGCGATGCACTCAACCAAGTGCTCGCTTCGACCCATCTGCCGAGTTCCAACGTGACGCAGTTTCCACCGGCCAAGAAGTTCGGTGTGAAGACCAACTATCCAGATACCTTTCCGGTCTCGATACCGGCAGCCGCGTTGCAGCCGCTGCAGATTCAGATCGAGCCGTGCGTCGCATGGCCCGCTGGACGGCCGTATCCGCCCTCACCGTTGTAACCGACCGCTAGAATAACGGGTTCATAAACAGGATGGACTTTGTCATGCGCTCGCGCGCCGGGTTCGAACCGAACGCCGATGTGTTTTTGGATGAAGAAGGCGGCCGCGTCATCGTCAACGTCGAGCTGGCAGGCGCCGATCCCGAAAGCCTGCGGATCGATGTGGATGAGCGACACCTGTTTATCATCGGGCGCCGCGGGGATGCCCCACGTCTGCACTGCGGTTCGTTCTTACAAAAAGAGATCGCATACGGCGACTTCGTCAAGCAACTGCATCTGCCGGTCGCAGTGCGTTATGAAGATGTCGAGGCCGCGTACGCCGACGGCATTCTAACGGTGTATCTACCGGTATCGGCTACCGACTACATTCCAACCACCCGTACGGAAATTCGTATGATCGTAAAGAGGACTCTCGCCTAATATGGCTTCGTCGCAATCCGACCTCATCGTGCCCGCGCAAACCATCGGTATTTTGCCGCTGCAAGAAGCCGTGCTGTTCCCGAATACCGTTATTCCGCTCGCGGTTGTCAAGAAGCCGGGAATCCAGCTCGTGGAAGAAGCGTTGCGCGAAGGGAAACCGATTGGTCTTACCGTCCTCAAAGATAAAGAGACCGAGAATCCAGGTCCCGACGATATTCACCGCATCGGCACCATCGGCATGATTCAGAAGATGCTCAAAGTTCCCGACGGAACGCTGCGTTGCATCGTGTCGGGACAGAGTGTCTTTAAGGTCAACGAGTTCATCCAAACCGAACCCTACATGGTTGCGGCGTACACGGAACTCCCCGACATCACCAAAGAGTCGGAATCGCTCGTCGCGATGCATCGCAATCTCGGCAGCCTCTTCCAAAAATTGCTGGGCTATCTTCCGCAAGCTCCGCGCGAGATGGAGATGGAAGTCCAGAATATCAGCGATCCGAATCTGCTGACGTACTTCGTCGCCTCGACAATGCGCTTGGACACGGCGGACCGCCAAAGTCTGCTCGAAGAGCGCAACACCGAAAAACGGATGCGCCGGCTGACGATGCTGCTCACCAAAGAGCTCGAAGTCGTCGAACTCGGTCACAAGATTCAAAACGATATTCAGCATGAGATGGAAAAGAATCAGCGCGATTTCTATCTGCGTCAGCAGCTGCGCGCGATTCAAGAAGAACTCGGCGAGACCGATCCGCAGCAGGCCGAAGTTAATGAGCTCAAAGGCAAGATCGAAGAAGCCAAGATGCCCGAAGACGCCAAGAAAGCCGCCGATCGCGAACTGGAGCGGCTCTCAAAAGTTCCTCAGGCCTCACCCGAATATAGCGTGATCCGCAGTTATCTGGATTGGCTGGTGCAGATGCCGTGGAGCAATGAAACCGCCGACCACATCGATATCAAACGAGCTCGCGAGATTCTGGATGAAGATCATTACGATCTTGAAAAAATTAAAGACCGAATCGTTGAGTATCTCGCGGTCGGAAAGCTCAAGAAGCGGCTGACCGGACCGATCTTGTGCTTCGTCGGGCCGCCCGGCGTCGGCAAAACTTCGCTGGGTCAGTCGATCGCCAAAGCGATGGGCCGCAAGTTCGTGCGCCTGTCGGTCGGCGGCGTGCGCGATGAAGCCGAGATTCGCGGTCATCGTCGCACGTATATCGGCGCGATGCCCGGCACAATCATCCGCGCGCTACGTGACTCCGGAACGAAGAATCCGGTGATGATGATCGACGAGATCGACAAAGTCGGCTCGGACTATCGCGGCGATCCCCAGTCGGCGCTGCTCGAAGTGCTCGATCCCGAGCAGAACAACTCGTTTCGCGATCACTACCTCGATCTGCCGTTCGACTTGAGCCAAGTGCTGTTCGTCTGCACTGCAAACAGTCTCGATACGGTCAGCCCGCCGTTGCGCGACCGTATGGAGATCATTCAGCTTGCCGGTTACACCGAGATGGAAAAGATTCAGATCGCAAAGCGCTATCTTGTAAAGAAGCAGCGCTTGGCAAATGGCTTAAAAGAAACCCAAGTGCAGATCAACGACGCCGCAATCAAGGCGATCATCGGCGATTACACGCGCGAAGCGGGCGTGCGCAATTTGGAGCGCGAGATCGGAACGGTCTTCCGCAAAATTGCGCGCAAAATCGCAGAGTTCCCGCGCTTCAAGGGGCGTATTAAACCGGAGAGCCTGCAAGAGTATTTGAGTCGGCCCCGTTACTATAACGAGGTTAAGAAGCGAGTCGCGTCGGTCGGCGTCGCTACCGGCATGTTCTACACGCCGGTCGGCGGCGACATTCTCTTCATCGAAACCACGGTGATGCCGGGAACCGGAAAGCTGAATCTGACCGGGCAACTGGGTGATGTGATGAAAGAGAGTGCGCAAGCCGCCGTGTCATTTCTGCGCTCGCGTTCGAGCGAACTCGGATTGCCTGACGACTACTTCAGCAAACACGATCTTCACATTCATGTTCCCGCCGGAGCAACACCGAAGGACGGTCCATCGGCCGGTATCTCGATTGCTACCGCAATCGCTTCGCTGCTGACCGGGCTGAAAGTCGATCCCGATCTAGCGATGACCGGCGAGATTACATTGACTGGTCAGGTTTTGCCGATCGGCGGCTTGAAAGAGAAAGTGCTCGGCGCAAAGCGCGCCGGTATCAAGAAAATATTGCTGCCCATGCGCAACGAACATGATTTGGAGGACGTACCAAAAGAAGTTCGCGACACGATGACCTTCGTGCCGGTTGAAGAGCTTTCGGAAGTACTGCTGCAGGCGCTCGGAAAACGGGTGATCTCGCCGGTCATGCTCGGCTCCGATACCCACCGCAACAACGTGGTACCAATGCGCCGCAACGGTGTTAAACGAGTGAGCGCACACAAGCGCCGACCCGGCCTAACCGGCGCGCGCAAGCGCTGATGAACGAAAAGAGCTTGCTGTTTATCCCTGGACCGGTGCCGGTTGCCGAGCCGGTGTTGGCCGCACTCTCCAAACCAATGATCGATCACCGCGGACCGGAGTTTGCTCAATTGCTCGGACGAATCGCTCAGCGGTTGCAGCCGATCTTTGGTACG
>JALYVT010000220.1 GCA_030853105.1 Vulcanimicrobiota bacterium | reverse complement strand
CTGGTGCGGCTGGGCCCGATCGATCTGGCGGTCCTGGCCGCAGTCGCAGTCCTGATCTACTATGCAACGATCGATCCGCGTGGCGCCTTGCTCTCGGCGGTGGTCTTTCTGATTCTCTACCTGATCAGAGTCCGTTTGCCGTGGGAAGCCGACGTGGGAGTCTTCATTCTTGGATGGGGATTCCAGCTCATCGGTCACCGCTTCGAAGGGAAGAAGCCGAAGTTCCTCACCAACATGATCTATCTGCTGATCGGACCGCTCTACATGTTCGGTGAAGTGTTTACGGATCTCACGCGCAGCCGACGTCCGACGTAACGTTGTCAAGATCGACACACAAGCAATAAGGGGTTCTGGTTAGTGTCGTAAGTTCGCATTTACCGGCGGTGAACCGCAGTTTTATGCAAGCAAAACCACTAGCGCGGGCTCGTCGCGATGACGGCCGGATGCTCTCTTTGCGGCGAAAGCAGCGTGATTCCGACGCAGAGCGCGACGTTCGCGAGCAGTGCGAGAAAACCGGAATTGATTCCGTAGATGCTGATGTCGTGATGCGCGAGATAGAGAGCAATCAGCATTCCTGCGGCGATGCCGGATCCAATCGCCCAAGCGTTCACGCGACGCCAAAATAAGCCGAAGATAAACCCCGGCATAAACTGAGTTACGCCGTTATAGTACAGTAGCAGCAAATCCACCAGAGTCGTTTTCGCAACTAGCCAAAGCCCGAGCGCGAGCGCCGCAATGACCAGCACCAGGAGTCGCGTCGCAAGCGTGCGCGCGCGATCTGTTGTGGCGATTCCGAAGAGATCACCGAGTACGTTTTTTGAAAGCACGCTGGCCGCACCGAGCAGTTGCGCAGAAGCTGGAACCAGCGCCGCCAGACACCCGGCGCCCGCGACCAGTCCGAGAACCCACGGCGGATAGTAGCGTTGCACAACTAGCATGAACGACTGATCGGCCGCCGGACCTTTGAGCCCCGGCAGAATCAGCAATGCCGCCAAGCCCGCGAAGAACACCAGCAGCAAGACGAGTTGATAGATCGGCAAGAAAATTGCATTGCGTCGCAAGGCGTTCTCATTCTTCGCCGAGTAGACCGCAGCAATCGAATGCGGTCCCATGTAGAAGCCGACCGAAGTGAGCAAAACGGTTGAGATGTACCATATCTCGCCATGGTCACTGCGACCCATCCCTAATGTGAGCCAATGCGGTTTGAGTGCGAGCAGTTTATCGATCATGCCCGCAGGTGATCCGAAGAAATGGATCGGCAGAAATATCCCGGCGAAGATCACCGCACCAAGAACAAGGGCATCTTTGATGACGCTAGCCCAGGCGGTGCCGCGCAGACCAGCGCTAAAGACGAAGAACGCGATGAGAACAAATGCAACGGCAACGGCTATCGTTGCGGTATACGTACTGTAGCCGGCGATCGACAGGATAATCTGCAGCCCGGTGAGCTGAAGCGTCACATACGGGATGATAAGAAAAAATTGAAGCACCGCGATCACGACACCCAACGGCTTGCTGCCGAAGCGATCGACGAAGAAATCTGGTGCCGTAAGCAACCCGCGCTCTTTTGCTATTCGCCAGATCGGCGGCAGGTAAAAATAGGAGAGAATATAGCCGCAGGTTCCGTACGCAAGAATGTAAAACGCCGGAGCGCCTCGTCCGTACGCCCAGCCGGCCGCGCCCAAAAACGTGAAGCTCGTATAGACTTCGCCCGCTAAGAGAATCCAGAGCAGCAGCGCGCCGAACGAGCGCCCACCGACCATGAACTGCTGCGGGTCCATCTTGATGTGCCGAATCGAACCTAGCGCGAATGCTATTGTTCCGAGGACAATGACCGCTGCGATTCCAAGCGCAATAATCGCGGGGCTCATCTGCGCCCTTCCAGCCGATAGATGCTCCATAGGAAAATCGGCGTGACCGCAACCCAAAAGACGATCCACGCCAGCAGCAGCGGCATTCCAAATATCCGCGGTTCGACCCGATTCACGAACGGAATCGCAATCGTCAGCATTAGTATTGGGATTATGGCAAGTACAATCCTCACAGTCGTACCTTTAACCAGCGCGCAGAAGAGATCACCGCTGCTTAATAGTATATTCGCGGAATGAAAACCAACGACGTCGCGATTATCGGCGCGGGTCATAATGGTCTGGCTTGCGGCGCACTGCTCGCCAAGGCGGGGAAATCGGTCGCAATTTTCGAGCGGCTGCCGCAGATAGGCGGCGCCGCGGTCAGCGAGTCGCCGTGGCCTGGATACACCGTCTCGGCGGCATCGTACGTGTGCAGTCTACTCGATCCGGAGTTGGTCGAATCGCTCGACTTGAAGGCGCACGGGTATGAGCCCTATCGTAAAGACCCGGCCTCGTTCACGCCGCTTGCCGATGGACGCTCGCTGCTGCTCGGGCAGGATGAGGCTGCCAACGCGCGCGAGATAGCGGCGTTCGACCGCAGTGATGTTGACGGGTTCGTTGAGTTTGAACGCATCGCGAGCGGTCTCGGCAGCGAGCTGTTTGAAACGTTCGCCGATGCCGATCCGCAGTTCGAACGTTTTTCACCGCAGACCCAAGCGATACTACGAGGCAGCGCCGCTGAGCTGGTCGAGCGCTGCGTGCAAACGCCCGTGCTGCAGGCGACGCTTGCGACCGATGGGCTTATCGGCACCTTCGCCGGTCCGCGCAGTCAAGGTACCGGCTATGTACTTGCTCACCACTACGCCGGGCGGGCTATGGGCGTACAAGGCGCCTGGGGATTCGTTCGCGGTGGGATGGGTTCAATTTCAAACGCCCTTGCATCGGCGGCTCGGGGAAATGGTGCGAAAATCTTCGCCGATACTTCGGTAGCGCACATTGTAGTAAAGGCGGGGCGCGCGAGCGAGATCGAATTAACGGACGGGACTCTCATCGGAGCCAAAGCGATTGCGTCAAATGCGCATCCGATTATCACGTTCACAAAACTCGTGAAGGGCGACGTATTCGACGATGCGTTTTGTCAGCGGTTGCGCGACTGGAAGACAGTCGGCCCATCGCTAAAGGTCAACTTCGCGCTCGGCGAGTTGCCGAATTTTACCTGTCGGCCCGGAAGCAATCCGCAGGCGCACCATCGTGCCACTATTCACGTCGCGCCGAGCATCGAGTACCTGCAAGACGCATACGAAGATGGCGCGGCCGGTCGCGCTTCGCGCGCGCCGATGCTGGAGTGTTTCATGCAGACGCCGACTGATCCAACGCTCGCGCCGGCCGGCAAGCACATCCTCTCGGTATTTGCGCAGTACTATCCCTACGATCGAGCCGACGGCTGGTCGGAGCGCGCCCGCGAGGAGGCGG
>JALYVT010000050.1 GCA_030853105.1 Vulcanimicrobiota bacterium | reverse complement strand
CGATTCCGCACGGTGAACCTCGACTACCACGGCGGCCTGCGCTATCCGCATCTGGTTCGGATTACCGGCACACCCGATCTCCTAAGCGCCATCGTCGCTCCGCACCGCAAACGCTAGCGGTAACCGAACAGCTCGAATGCGATGACTGCGCCGATCAGCGCAATGCTTATAGCCAGCCCATGAGCTATGCGCACGGAGAGCGGGTCAACTCGCCCTTCGCGCAACGCGCGTTCGGTAGCCGCATAGCGTACGGACCCGAAAATCGCTACGGCAACGCCAATTAGCGCCATGGCAATACCGAAGGTCAGCGAAAGCTGGTGCGCCGGTATTGGGCTATGGGTAACTTGCGCGATCTCCCGCACGAAGAGTGAGAAGCGCGCAACGACAAACCCGAACGCGATAAACGATAGCGCCGTGCGAATGTAGGCAAGGTAGGTTCGCTCGTTTGCCGACGCATCCGTCGCGCGCTCGCTATTCATGCGCCCTACGGTTCGGCCTGCGTCGTTATTGCTTACATTCGGAATGATTGCAGTGACAGTGGCCGTGTTCGGTCGCGGTCTTGCAGTCTTCGCTGCAGAAATCGCCGGTTTTAGCTTCGCATTTACAGTCAGGGCCTTTGCATTTCATAAGAAACACCTCCAGCCCCCTCTATACCCAGTTTGCAGACTTTCTACCGATGCCTATGCAGCTCGTATTGCATAGTGCGGGTGGTTTGCTGCGAGGATACGAGCGCGCAGAGCAGTACTCTACGGCATGACGTTTGCCGAGTTCTGGCTGGCCTATCTTCGAGCGCACAGCGACCGCCGCACGCGAGCGGCGCACGTTATTGGAACGCTGGCTGGAAGCGCGATGGTGCTCAGCTCAATCGTCGGCCGCAAACCCTGGCTGCTGCTTGCCGGCATCATTGCCGGATACGCGCCCGCGTGGCTTTCGCATGCATTAATCGAACGCAACAAGCCGGAGACGTTTCGCGCACCGCTGTTTTCGCTGGGTGCTGACTACGTGATGGTTTGGCATGTTTTGCGCGGCACAATCGACGCGGAGATCGCCACTGCAAGCGAAGGGAAAGGACAGTAATGACGAATCAGCATGCCATGAATGGCAAGAGCGCCGTGATAATGATTTTCCTTGCGGCTTCCTTAGTCGGTTGCTCTTCGGGCTCGCATACCAGCTCACCCCAGCCGACCGAAACCTCGCTAACGCCGCTCGCTGCCTCACTTGTTAATGGGCGAGTTATATTTCAAACCGGACGTGATTCCGAAGGCACGCAAATCGGCGCCCAGCATCGGCCGCTTTATTCGAGTTGTGCTGCGTGTCACGGAGCGAGCGGTTCAGGCGCAATACGCTTACCAGGTGGTGCGATCAGCGCCGATCTGCGCTACAAGGCTCTTGTCAGCGATCAAAAGCGCCCCTACACAATAGCGTTGCTCGAGCGTGCAATCTCAACCGGAATCGACGGAGACGGGAGACCGCTGAGTCCGGTCATGCCGCGTTGGAAACTCTCCAAGCGCGATCTTCACGATGTCGCAAACTACGTCTTGACTCAACTAAAGTAAAGGAGCAAGCCCGACGCGTAAGAGTCATCTACTTTACGCTTTCGGTGAGCGACAAACGGGCGGTTTTACCTTTGCTATTAACGGTGGCCGCAAATGTCCAGTCGGTTGCATACTGCAGCGAAAGTCGAGCCGTATAGGTACCGTCACCGTTGTCGGATGCAATCATGTTTGGGCCGCCCATCGACATCGACGGCATCGATGAAGTTATCTTGACGACAGCTCCTTTAACGACAGACCCCGCGGCATCTTTAACCGTGACGGTTAGCGTATCGATGCCCTTTGCCGGCGGATTTGGGTTAAACACCGCACCAACCGTGAGGCCGTTCTGCACGACGGTGTTGCCGTCGATTGCGGATTGGTTGGCGGCGCTGCACCCGATTAGGAAAACGACGATCGTAGTAAGTGAGGCAAGACCCTTCATGGATTCTCCTTTTTACGAGTTGTTGCGAAATCGCCGGCGGCATGATGGACGGCTGCAACCGCGTCATTGAATCGCGCTACTGCGCGGAACTGGTTTTCGCGGGCAGCGGAATCGTCCATGACGGACGAAAGGAGCTCTAGGGTCGTTCCTTTTCCGGCTTGTTCGCGCACCGCCGTAACGCGCAATTCCTCTGCGGCACTCGTGAGTCGAGTCCGCGCCGTTTTGAGATCGTCCCGAGCTGCCTGAACTTCTCTCCAAGCATTCGCGACGTCGCGCTGCACCGATAGCCGCGCATTATCGAGAACCGTTCGCGCGCGCGCAACTACAGCCCGCGATTCCTGAACGGTCGCCGCACGCATGCCGCCGTCGATTACGGGTAGAGTAGCCGCCACTGCGACCTGATAACCGGCGGCTCCCAACGGCGGGTTCGAGTAACCGTTGTAGGTCCGCGCAGTTGCGCTCACCATCGGGAGATATCGCGCGCGGGCGCCGGCTAGGCGATACTGCGCCGCAGCCAACAGTTCGTCCGCAGCCAGAATCTCCGGACGCTGCAGCATTGCACGGCCGACAAACGTCGCGGCGCCGCCTTCCAGACTCGTCGGTGCAAGCGTATCGGAAAGACGCAATCCCGGAGCAATCGCCAAATCAAGGGTTACTTCGAGGTCCGAGATCGCTTCGTCACCCTCGGCCGACGCATCGGTGAACGATTGTTGCGCGTTCGCTAGCGAAGTGCGGCTCTCAAACAACTGATACCTGGCCGCATCTCCGCTACGAACGCGGGCCGCGACATCTCGAACGTGGCGGCTCTCAAAGATCACTCTGGCTCGTCGCGCACGAACCACCGCTTGAGCGAGCAGCGCCCGCTCGTATCCTTGCGTCGCAAGCAGCCCCGCATCGTTACGCTGCGTCAACACTGAATACGCCGCGGCTCGCGACGACCTCGCGGCCGCGCGCGTACTCTGGCGATCGCCGGGAGTGAAGATCGGCAGTGAAGCGTTGACGGTGAGATAACTCTGCTGCGCGAGCGGCATACCGAGCTGCGTGATGCCGCCGTCGCTCACGGTCGCTGCAAGCGAAACTTGCGGCCGCAAGTACGCGCGGGCTACTCCTACGCGCGCCGCAGATGCCTCGGCATCGGCCTGCGCCACACGAACGTCGAAACCGGCATCTTGCGCGCGCTGCACGGCCTGCGCCAAGGTCAACGGTCCACTCCATTGCCGCGGCTCCGCCGACGCCGAGCGAACACCGAAGCTAAAGACGACAGCAGCAACGAGCATCATCCGGCTACGCATCGATCGCCCCCGTTGATAGGGCGGTTGGGCGACGCAGCACGTGCGCCTGCCACCACGCCGGCACATCATCAAATGCGTCGTGCAAAACCGGAACGACGAAAAGCGTCAAAATCGTCGAAATCGTGAGGCCTCCGATTATTACCGTCGCAAGCGGGGAGTATGCATCGATCCCGGTCTTCGGAAAGAACGCCACCGGCGCCAAAACGATCACGCTCACGATCGTCGTCATAAGAATCGGCGACAACCGAACCGGACCAGCATAGAGAATTGCCTCTCGTCGAGTTAAACCTTGTTTGCGTTTGCGTATGATGAGATCGAGTAACAGAATCGCATTACTGACCGCCATACCGTTGGCCACCACGATGCCGAGAATCGATACCGTCGAGAAACTCTGGTGCGCCAGCAGCAAACCTCCGAACATCCCGAGCAGCTGCAAGGGAATCGCCAGCAGCATGACCAGCGGCTGGATGACCGAGCGAAACTGGACGACGAGTAACAGGAAAACGAACACCAGCGCCACCTTCATCGCGCCGACAAGACGGTCAAAACTCTGCATCATCTCGGTCATGTCGCCGCGCATCTCCATCCCGTATCCCTGCGGAAACGAAATTGCCGCCATGCCGTTCATCAAGATACTCATGTCGAGGTTCATCTCGCCGGGGCCGCCCTTACGGTAGAAACCGAGAACCGACACGCTCGGGCGCAACCCGTCGTGCTCAATCAGCGACGGACCCACGCCGCGCTGCACCGTCGCGACTGCACTTAGCGGAACCACCGATCCGTCTCTTCCGACGACTTGAACCGATGATATATCACCGATACGACTGCGTTGATCTCTTGCATATCGAACCAGGATCGTGTCGTGTCGCAGATTTGTCGGATTGAAATATTCGGTGGTCAATCCGCCGTGCAAGGCGTCGTAGGCTTGCATCTGAACAGCCTGCGGCGTTAGCCCAATTTGTGAGGCGCGCGTTCGGTCGACGACAATGCGCTGTTCGGGTTGCGTCAAAGCCGAGCTCGTCGCGACTTCATACAAACCGGGAATCTTGCGTGCTTGATCTGCGACCGCATTCGCTAAACGGTAGAGTTCGCCGCGGTCGGGACCGTAGATAAGCATCTCGACCGGAGCGTTATTGCTCGCCATTACATCGGCGCCCATCTCCTTGAGCGCCAGTCGGCGAATGCCGGGAACCGTGCGCATCGTCTGCGAGTAGGCTGAGTCCATAATCGCCCAAATAGAGCGGCCACGATCTTCCTTTGGTTTGAACGTAATGAGATACGATGCATCGTTGACGCCGTTCATCGCTTGACCGGTGAAATAGTCGCCGCCGCGCTGTTCTCCGACTTCCGCCGAGACTCGTTCGATCTCGGGTTGTCGAAGCAAGAGCGCCTCAAAACGACGACTTGCGGCACTCGTTGCTTCGAATGAGGTGCCCGGCGCCATCTCAAGAAAGCCGTACGCCTGCCCGGTGTCGGCAAGCGGCATCATCTCTTGCCCAATGAACGGCAACAGCGAAGCGCCGACGTATATCAATAGCGCCGCCGCGCCGAGTACGACAAAGCGATGATCGAGGCTCCACGCCAATGCGCGGCGGTATTCCTGATCGAGGCGACGCAATGCGTCGTGAGCAGGACGTAACATGCGCGCTATCGCCGCGTCGAGCCGTGTACGGCCGCGTGAACGCAACTCCCGGGTTTGGAAGAGATAGGCTGCCAGCAACGGCGTCAGCGTAACGGAGACGACGAGCGAGGCGAGCAGGGCAAAAACAATCGGCCAAACCAGCCCCACGAACATGATTTGAGTGATCCCGCCGCTCAGCAGCAGCGGAACGACTGCCAAAATCATCACCCCGGTTGCGGCAGCGATTGGAACGATCACTTCCAGTGTACCGTCGATCGCGGCCCGTACCGGAGACTTGCCTTCGTCAAGTTGCCGATGCACGGAGTGAATGACGACGATCGAGTCGTCCACGAGCCGGCCGATAGCGAGCAGCAACCCGATCAGCGTGGAACTGTTGATCGAGAGGCCCATCGGGACGAAAAGCAGCACTGCAAGGGAGAGACATGTCGGAATCGAGGTCATCACGATAAACGTCGCACTGATGTCCTCTAAGAAGACTAGCAGGATGATCCCGGCAAGGACGACGCTGACGATCAACTCTTCGAGCATATTTCGCGTAAGATCGTGAACGAATCGCGAGTTGTCATAAGCGCGGGTGAAATGCAAGCCCGGATGTTCGCTCTCTATTTTTGTGATGCGCTGCATCACCTCACCGATTACCTTGGGAGAACTCGCATCGGGATTCTGGACGATGGACAGTTCGACGGAATCGTGCCCATTGAATCGATAGGCGCTGCGCACCTCAGCCGCGCCGTCACGTACCGACGCCACGTCGCCTAAATACACCGTCCGATTTCCGATCGAACTAACCGGATACTTAAGCATACTTTGCGCTGAATCCGCGCGCTGCGCCGAGCGCACGACGGTCTCCGAGTCGCCACCCGTTACGGTGCCGCCTGAACGGCTGATGTTCTGCGAATCGAGCGCTTCGCCGATGCTCACGATCGAAACACCGTTCGCTGCCAGCGCATCGCGGTTGACATCCACCTGAATTTGCCTCTGAAGGCCGCCGAACGGAAAAGCAACCTGTACGCCCGGCACGCCCTTAAGCTGGTTCACAACATCATTTGCGACGAACTCTCGCAACTGCACGGGATCCCATCCATCGGCCGTAACCGCAAGCTGCAATACCGGTGTGTTGAGCGGATCGACCGGCACGACGTAGGAAGGTTTGAGGTTAGCCCGATCGTATGGGAGATCACCCTCGGCTTGTTTGGCTAACTGCTGAACGTCTACCAGCGCCTTTTGCATATTTGCACCGTACGGAAACTGGAGCGTGATGATCGAGACGCCTTGCTGCGAAATCGAACGAATGAATCGCACGCCTTGCAGATCGGTCATGCGTTCTTCGATCGGCTTGGTGAAGTAGGTTTCGACTTCTCCCGGCGAATAACCGGGGGTCATGGTGATCACCGAGACGAGCGGGCTTTGCACGTAGGGCATCATGCGCGTCGGAAGGAGAAAGAGCACAGCCGCGATTGCAGCCGCGACGATTGCAATAAACGCTGCGAGCACAGCGTATGGATTGCGCAGCGTCCACGCTGCGATATTGCGCTCTATATCGACAATACGCTCGTTCACGGCGTTGCCTCGCTAATGGCTTGACCTTCTTCCAGATTAGCACCACCCTTGACAACTACGCGCATTCCGCGGCGAAGTGCGCCCGTAATCTGCGCTGCGGTTCCATCATCCGAAAGCACGGTTACGGCGAGACGATGTGCTGCACCGTTATCGTCAACCCACACCGCAGTCGTTACCCCGCCGACGACGGCCACCGACGGTACCGAGAACGCTGCGCGATCGGCGAAACCGCGAGAGTGAAGGGTTGCTCGGGCATAACTTCCCGCTCGGTTCACTGCGCCGTTGTTGGTCACAATTGCTTCAACGATCGCCGTATGGGTTAGCGAATCAATAACCGGAGACACCGACGAAACTCGACCGTGAAGTGTAATTCCGTCGTCGAAGGCGACTTCCATCGGCGTCCCGACGCCGATTCTAGAAAGGTCGCGCTGAGCCACCTGCGCTTGAATGCGCAACTTGCCAAGCACCGCAACTTGCAGAATCGGTGTCCCGGGCTGTACAAAAACACCCGGATCGACGAGTCGCTTCATAACGACCGAATCGTTGGGTACGACGACGCTTGTGTAACCGGCCGTTATAGACCGCGATTGCGCGATCGCGGACGCGCCGAGCGCTCGATCTCCCGCGCCCTGTACTGCGACGCTAGCCGATGCAGACTTGGCTTGCGCCGACTCATAGGCCGATTGTGCCGCGGCCGATTGCGCGCGCTCGTCTTCGAACTCTCTACGCGAGACGGCACCTTGATCGAGCAGTGATTTTTCACGCGCTAGCTCCGAATCCCAATACTGCGCCCGCTCTTTTTTGGCTGCGAGATCGGCGTCCGCAGAGATTACATCATGGTGTGCCATCACGGTATCACTCCGCGCGGCTGACGCCTGAGCGGCGGCCGCTTGCGCGTCCATTTGGAGTTCCGGTTCGTCCAAATGGGCAACGATTTGCCCCGCTCGGATGCGGTCTCCGGTGTATGCCGAGAAGTCCATCAGCACTCCAGGTGCGCGAGCAACGATGTTCTGCGTAAGATAGGGTTCCACGCTAGCTGGAGCCGAAATGCTCGCGCCGCCTGCACTATCACTGATGCTCGCAAGCGTTACCGGAATGGAATCACCGCCACCGACGCTTTGCATTGAGGCCATATCCATCGCCGGCTGACTATATCGCGCTTGCAGGGCGGCTAATCCCAAAACGATTAGCGCAGCGACGACGACCAATGCAACAGTACCCCTGCGCCGGTCGCGGCGCAGAACGAGAACGCCGATGAAGAATACGCCGACAAGTACAAAGCTAGCCGTACGCCACGCGGTCGAATCGCCCGGATTGATCGATGACATACCCAGCATCGAAGACCTAGTATCGGATGCGGCGGCTTGACTCGGAGCGACCGAAAAGCGAAAACTTGCAGCCGCCGACGTTTTGCCGGAAAGACGCACGGTCACTACCCAGGGAGCCGCCATTTGCATGGGCATATCGAACTTATACAAACCGCTGCGGTCGCGCTTTGCCTCACCTGAGGTTCCGGTCATTCCCATCGACGGCATTGCGCTAGAGAACCGAACGGCGGTAACATCACTTGCCTGCACGCCACGCAGTCGCAAAGTCGCGTGAACCTTGCCTGCGATCGGCGGGTCCGGCAGCAAACTCAGCGTTGCTTGCATCGATCCGATATTCTGAGTCATCGGCGACGCAACGGCTCGCTGCGATGATAGTGCTAAGATTGTTAGCAGTAGTACGCCGAAAAAATAAGCCGCTTTCATTCAGGTGGAGACTCCGCTAGCGGTGCATGCGTAGAAATTGAGTGCTGAAAGAACCACAGGCAGGGCACTGACGGCGATGATTGCGGACAATCCAGCTATGGCGAGAACCCGCCGACCTTTCGGTACGGGCAGCTCGGCGTCATCGGACAATAGCGCCGTGACACGACTGCGCAATGACGCGGCATCCTCGGCCAGCGCTGCCGCTGCACTGATCGTTCGCGGCGCGGCGAGCGCGAGGATCGCCGAAGCCAACGCGTGCGGCGAACAGTTTCGGACCGCGTGTCCGTCGGCCGCGATTTCGCGCGAAGTGCGGTATGCCGCAATCAGATCCGATGCCGGTAACGGCAGCAGGTCGGCAAAAAAACTGAGCATCGCTGCAAGCATGAGGTCCAAGCGCACAGCATGCGCGCGTTCGTGTCGAAGCGATGCCTCAACCTCTTCCTCATCAAGGCGGTCGAGCGATCCGCGTGAGAGCAACACAAGAGGATTCCAGAGACCGGCCAAAGCGCAAAACGGCTGACGATGATCCAGTACACGAACCCGCACGCCGCAACGCAACGCGATTGACTCCGTTACAGAATCCGCCGGCACCGACGCACCGATGAGGCGCCGTATGTCGGAACTGCGCCGATATGCGCGGAGTGCGGCTCGGGAAAATGCAAATGTGAGCGCCGCAACGATCGTGGCGAACAGAACCCGCCCCCAGAAAAACCGTAGGCATCCCGACGAAGACGCTCCAAGCAAACCCGCGATTCCCAGCGACAAGAAAGCCGCCCCGGGGATTGTCGCGGCGATCGCGGCGAGCGGCGCCTGCCAGCCGGCATCATCGTGCATACGTAAAATTCGGGTCGCAAGCGCACGAACCCCGAGCCAAGCGAAGAACGGCACGAACAGCAAACCGCATACCGACGCAATTAACGTTCCCGATGCGGCGCATTCTCGGAAAAAGTTCAGCAGATCAGTCACGCGGGCGCTTCCCGCGTTTCAGTTCGAGAAGCCGTTCGAGCTCAGCGATTCCGTCGTCGTCGTTCAGTTGACTTACAATATGCGCGAGGAGCGGATTGCGATAATGAGCGATGAGCGGTCGGACCAAGTCGTCCAGCATCCCCTCTTCGAAAGCAGCCCGTGTGATTGCGGCCCTAAACTCATTGGCTCGGCCGGCGGCCCGTTTGCGCAGGTGGCCCTTTTCCGCGAGATTGCTCATGACCGTTTTGATCGTGGAATAAGAAAGTTTGGCGGCGAAAACCGGCATGATATCAGTGATGCTCACCCACCTATCGCGACGCCAAACCTCGTCCATGACACGCGTCTCCAACGGACCGAGCGTGGAGGCGGAGCCCCTGCCGTCAACGCGGAACAAGCTTCTCATCTGCCAATCAACTTAGCAGAAGGCCAACCGGCAGTCAAGAGACCACATCAGCGACGCATCGGGCTCGACGAGCACCGTCCCCGCAAGATCGTTCAAGTACCGGTCGGCGTAGAGCTACGCCTTACCTTCTCCGGCCGAACTCGCACTACTCATTGGCGGGCGCGCAAGTCATACAGTCGCACGGCTACGATCCAGGCCGCCGCAGCAATGCCGAAGGTTTCCGTGGTTTCGGCCCATGTAAACTGCATCGGCGGGGTCGAAAAGAGTCGCGGAACCCAGACAAGAACTCCGAAACCGACAAGCATCGCGGTCAACAGTTGTGTCGCTAGCAAAGCGTAACGTCCCGAAAAGATGGCGACGGCCGCCAACGCAAAGCCGATTGTCGTCGCTATTGCCCAGAACATCTGGTTGGGCGGAATCCAAGCTGGAACGAAATCGGCCGTCGCTTTAAGATACAATGCCTGTTCGATCGCAAACGAAACGGCGCAAAGACCGAAGAGGAAATAGGCGGTTTGGGCGGCTCGCGCGCGCCACATTTCAATACGGGGACCGGTTTCCGCAAACACGATGGCGGCTCCGCAGAACAGTGAAAGCCGCTCGAAAAAGTTGCCCCAACTCGTGTAGACATTCGCCGCCGCAATGATACCCGGGATTGTTAGGACCGTAAACAGGAGCATAATAGCGGCGACTATTGCCGATCCAAGGCTCAGTGTACGCCGCCACTGCATCAAAACGCCGCCGACGATATTGACTACAGCGGCGGCGTACACGATTATCTCTCGAAGCGGAAGGCTTCCCGGCTTCGCGTGATGCCAGATGCTGAAATCGTGCCAGACAAAGGCAATAACCCCGTACACGACGGCCGCTATCCCCAAAAGCCGGCGCCCAAAATCCCTTACCGTTGTCCCCTCCAATGACGCGCACCGAATAAACGCTACCTAAGAGCGCCGCGTGACACTACGAGGTGCTGCCTTGGCGCGCCTCGCGCCATCTGTGGGCGATCAATAGATGATATTATCGATGAACCCGTTCAAGTGTCAGACGTTCCGGTGAATTCTGCGCGGCGGGTATAGAGTTCGAATTCGATTGACGTTGATTTAGCATGACAACGTTCAAGCATCTTGCCAACGCCAACATCGTATCGCGACCCGCTCCACGCATGGTGATCGCTCCATTCAGTGAGGATAACCATGGTCTTGTTGTCCACGCTAACGAGAATCTGCGCCGCTAAGAAGCCCTGGAGCCCTCTAGACTCTGCATCGAGAACCGTAATCGCTTCGCCTAACAGTTCCGGTGAGTCAATGGCTTCTATTCGGATCTTGACAACGCCGATAACGGGTTCGTCGATTTTTGCAGCATTTGGATTGTCTATTGTTGATGTCCCCTCACGCCCTTGTTGCAGGAGATGATGTAGATGCGGGCGGCGCAGCGCGTTCCCAATTCGTACCCCGGAAAATGGAAAGCCAACCCCGGGAAGTGTCTTTTCGCTCACTCGAAGGATCCGTGCGGCGGTCGTGATGATCTTCGGTGGGGCGCTGCTCGTGTATCGGTCGAGTTTCCGCTGGACGATGGGCTCGCAGTTACCTGCGCAGGATCGACAGTGGTTGGTCGGCGGCGTCGGAGTCTTGATCGATGCAACCGTGCCGATCAACGCGTCGCTTCACAACACGCTCTGGGTCGAAACACTAAAGTAGTGAAATCGTCCGAGGGCGCATTGCTTTGGTGCGCGCGCACACAAGGTTGGTAATCATCGCGAGCCAGCCGGCGCATCCGACGAGTCCCCCGAACGTCGCAAGGATTGGATTCGCAACGAGCAAGCCTACCGTAGCGCTAACGATTGCAAGTTGAAAGAGCCAGAACGACGCCCATGACAGACGCGCGTCGAGAACCTCTTGCGGACGTGTTTCGTCCTCATCGCCGCGATAGACCGTGAGCAGCAGACGAACGCCGATATGATAGATGTGCGCGTTGATCATCTGCCCGATCCAGCCGGCCAAGACGATGAAGCCGTACGCGAGCTGCCACGGACGACCACTCAAAACTCCCGCGCCGATCACAAGACCACAAGCTAGCCACGCTACTCCCGCCAACAGAAATGCTTGCGGCACGCGATGTGAAACGGTTGCGCGCCTCAGGATATCGAGGAGATCGAGCATATAGATTGTTGCCGCTACCGCAAAACAAATCGCACCGGGCCAAATGAGCAACGAGACGCCCGACAAGCCTATGGCAAGTAAAGTAACACCCAGGAGTGTAAGCGAACCGACCGCGATGTGGGCTGCGGAAAAGCGCGATTTGTTTCCGGTGATCGGTTTTACCGTACGCGCCGAAACGCCAAACACGAGCAACGAAAGCCACCCGAGCATTCCCAGATTCGCGTGCGTTGCGGGAACGGCACTGACCCACGCGGGCACGTGATATCCGGAAATCAGGGCAGCAAGAGCAAGTCCGAGCAATGCGGTGAGCAACATGAACAGCAACGTAATCGTTAGCGCGCGCGCAATCGCCCGTTCCGTTCTCTCACCGCGAAACGCCGCCCAGAGCGTTGCGAGCGCAGCCGCGCAGTACGCAAGCAGCCCGCACACAATTAGCGCCGCGCCCACGATCGCAAACTGAGGATAAGTCAAGAGCGCTGCGACGAACAAGACCACGCCAAAGGCAAGCACACCGATTGAAAGCCGGGCTTGCGTTTCAAATCGCCATTGCGCGTCGGTGAAGCCGGGGATGACGTGCAGCAGAACGCTTGTGGCAGCGACAGTCGCCCAGCCCAGGGCAAGCGTATGTATCCAAGCAATCGAAACGACGTCGACCACTTCGACACTGCCGGATATTCCAGCCCATACGAGAAGAAGCCACGATGCGCCGTGCGCGAGCTGCGCAAAAAGC
>JALYVT010000219.1 GCA_030853105.1 Vulcanimicrobiota bacterium | reverse complement strand
CCATGAAAGGTTCGCGCATCCAGCTCGGCGGGCTCGTAGCCTTTTCCTTTGGTGGTTCGTACGTGCAGCAGCACCGGGCCTTGCACCAGCTTCGCCGTCTCGATTGCATCGATCAACGCATCAAAGTTGTGGCCGTCAAATGGCCCCATATAGCGAAAACCGAGCTCCTCGAAGATAACTGCGGTTTTCTCGGCAGGCGCGACAAACCGCATGGCAGCCTGTTCCGCGCTCGAAATTGCTTTGGTTGCCGTGCCGCCGAACGGAATATGCTGCAATGCGGATTTGGCTTTTTTCCGCGCCAAGTTCACCAGCGGTTTGCTGCGCAGCACCGAGAGATAGGAGGCGATCGAGCCGACGTTCGGCGCGATCGACATCTCGTTGTCGTTCAAGATAACGATGAGGTTAGTTTTCAACTGGCCCGCGTTATTGAGCGCTTCGTACGCGAGCCCCCCGGTAAGCGCACCGTCGCCCATTACCGCAACAATGGTTTCATTGGTGTGCGTCAAATCGCGCGCGGTCGCCATGCCGAGAGCCGCCGAAACGCTGGTGCTCGCGTGACCCGCGCCGAAAACATCGTATTCGGATTCGCTGCGCATCGAAAAACCGGAGAGCCCACCGCCCTGACGGATCGTCGCGAACCGATCGCGCCGTCCGGTCAATATTTTGTGTACATAGCTCTGATGGCTGACGTCCCAGAGAATCTTATCGGTGGGCAGATCGAGCGCATAGTGAAGTGCAAGCGTCAGCTCCACGACACCCAAATTCGGCGCC
Source organism: Vulcanimicrobiota bacterium (assembly GCA_030853105.1). Lineage (GTDB taxonomy): Bacteria > Vulcanimicrobiota > Vulcanimicrobiia > Vulcanimicrobiales > Vulcanimicrobiaceae > JALYVT01. The sequence continues at coordinate 2,585 of JALYVT010000219.1, read as the reverse complement.
AGATGACCGCCATTACGCGAGCAGGTGCTTACCAGCAATGCTCGGATTTCTGAGGCCGCGGTGTCGATTTCGGGTCGGGTCAGTGCCCGAAGATCGGCGGGCGATTGGATGCGTTCGATGACCATACTGGTACGCCAACGTTTCGGCGAAGGCACGAGATTCTCCGGGTCGGGAAAGGAAATCTCCTCTAGCGGGCGAGAGTAGGGATGGGTGGTTCAGCAACCCAGCTCGCTGCCGACGCCGCTAAAGACTCGCCGAGTTTGGCGTGATTTGGCGCGGATACTCTCGACGGTATTCAACCCGTTCTTGACCGCGCTTGCGCTATTCATCATCTTGGCACACACGCACGCGACCGATGTGGTGAACTTTTGGTACTTGCTCTCGCTCAGTACGTTTTTCACATCGATCGGCCCAATGCTGTATGTGTTCTGGCTCTATGCGACCGAACGCATCTCGGATTTGGATATGTCCATTCGTACCGAGCGCGAAAGCGTGTTCGGTGCATTCGTGGTCTTCTATCTGCTTGGAACCGTGACGCTATGGCTCAGCCACACACCGCGGCTCTTGGTGGCGACCATGGCCGGGTACACGCTGTCGACCGTGCTGGTGCTTGTCATTACCCGTTACTGGAAGATCAGCACGCACGCACTGGGAATAACTGCGCCGCTCGTTGCGCTTTCGCTTCTGTACGGCAATCAAGTTCTACCGTTTCTTATCCTGATTCCGATGGTCGGATGGGCCCGAATCTATCTCAAAGCGCACACAATCGGCCAAGTCGTTGCGGGCGCGGCACTCGCAACCGGTTCAACAGCCTTCTTCTTCTGGGCCTTTCACATCGTTCGTTTATAGGACCGCATCCTCAAGTTTTTCGCAGTGTGGCGCAAACTCGCCCATGAGCGCCTGCACGCCGATTTCAAACGCCGCTAAATCACCGTTGGTAACATACCGAACGGTGCCGTTTCCGGTTTTATAGCCGGCGCGTGTGACAAGGTCCGCGGTACGCTGCGCCTGTTCGCAGGCGGGATCGATACGGACAATCCGATCGCCGAGGGCATCGGCGAAGTGCATGTCGAGAACCGGATAGTGCGTGCACGCTAAAATTACTGCATCGAGATTGCTTGGAAGCTGCGCGCAGGCCTCAGAGACTGCAGCGCGAGTTTCATCAGTTGCAATTTGTCCCGCCTCAACCAGCGGCACGAGTTTGGGCGCGGCGACCTCGATAACTTCAACCGCGCTATTCCGCGCACGAATCTTGCGAGCATAGGCGCCGCTGGAGACGGTTGCAGCGGTCGCTACGACGCCGATCCGCTGATAATCGCCTCCGCAAACCGCCGCAGCGGCAGCGTCAATCAAGTCGAGAATCTCAGCGCGAGCATCCGGCCAGCCGGAGGTTTGCGCAATTGCGCAAGTCGTGTTACACGCCATCACGATTGCATCCACGCCTTGCGCATCGAGCCACTGCACGTTGTGCGCGAGCAGTTGCGCAAGGTCATCGGGCTCGCGGCTGCCGTACGGCATGTGCGCCTGATCGGCAAAAAACAGCAGATCGTGCGCAGGCAGAAGGTCGTGAACCCGGCGCACGACGGTCAACCCGCCGAGTCCTGAATCGAAGAGGCCGAGCATCGCAGTTACAGCCGCATCAGAGCGATCCGACCGACGAGCCGGTGTAATCTCCGATCCCATCGGCAATCGCATCCGCGACTTTTTGTCTCCATGCAGGTGAAGTTAGGCGCGCATAATCATCCGGATTTGAAAGAAACGCGGTCTCGATCAATGCGGCCGGCATCGAGGTGTGCAGCGTAACATAGAGGTGGCTCTTGATGATTCCGTCGTCTTTGGTTCCGAGTGCATCCGACAGTCTTCGCTCAAGGTCTCGCGCAAACGGCAAATCGATCGGTTTAGAGATATAGGTCGTCGTTCCGCGCGGGCCGCTATTGATGAAACTGTTGACGTGTACGCTCACAAACAGCCTGGCTCCGGCGTTGTTGGCGACATCGCAACGCGCCTGCAATTCATCGTGCGCGGAGTCGTTCGGCTGGTAAACGTCAACGTCGGTCGCGCGCGTCATACGCACCTGCCAACCGCGCGAGATCAAATCGTCGCGCAACCGCGTCGCCATATCGAGCGAAAGACTCTTCTCGCTCACCCCGTTGCGAACCGCTCCGGCATCGCTTCCGCCGTGTCCGGGATCGATGACGATGAGCTTCGGGTTCGCCGCTACGTACGTCGATTTCGGAGCAGCCGAAAACTTCCACGGCGAATCGTTCGACGACGCGGGGTTGGCGTTCGAGTTGGCAACGGCGCTGTCTCCGATTGAGCCCGAGCCGGAGCGGGGAGCATCCGGGGAATCTTGATTGGTGATGGCGACGCTAAGCCCGTTGCCCGACGGCACGACGCTCACTTCTTTGGGGCCGCTGAGTGTAAGGGCGATTCGCACGGTATCGGCGTCCGTCTGACGAGCTCGTATCGAGAGAACCGGCTCGGCCTGGGCTCCTTGCGGCGGCGCGCCTTGTAACCTAGCGCCGTGAATATCAACCCAAAAACGATTGTCGGGCTCGCCTAAGCGGTGCCACTCATAGGTCGCA
>JALYVT010000218.1 GCA_030853105.1 Vulcanimicrobiota bacterium | reverse complement strand
AACCCGCAACAAGTTTCGATTCGCCGAAGGCAAGATTCTCATCGACCTTCCGCCCGATACCGCCTGGATGCCGCTGTTACGTCAGCTGCTGGACGCGATGTAGTTGTCGACGGTGTCGAACGTGGATGCGAGGCCCGCGTATTCAAGCAGCTTAAGCATGTGGGTCGAGGGCGCAACCAGAATCAGCCGCCCGCCGCGCTCCCGCAGACGATTGCGCGTACCCACCAGAAGCCCAAGCGCCGTCGAATCCGCATAGTCCACCTTCGAGAGGTCGACCGCCACCTCGCTGCTGCCGAGACTTGCCGCATCGAGTTGTTGGCGCAGCTGTTCCTTGACCGCTAAGTCCAAATCGCCGGATAACTCTAAGAGCATAGCCGACCATTTTGCCAAAAGGTCATCCCTGCCCTGTTCCGCCGCAGGAACTAGGGCCGTTGGGCAAAATAGAGGCTCACTTGCGGCATCAAACGCCGTATTATTTTTTGCGCAATTTTTCTTTGGAGCGGACAATGCCGAAAGCCTACCGCGTTATCGCGGGCCTTGCTACTGCACTGCTGACCGTCTCCCTGGCCGCTTGTTCGAGCGGCGGGAGCATCGCGACCGTGAATGGTCAGGCGATCAGCAAGAGTGACTTCGATGCCAAGCTGGAGGGCAGTCCTGCCTCTCGCGGCGTCCTCAACCAGATGGTCCAGGAATCCTTGATCAACCAATACGCCAAGGATAACAACATCACCATCACCGACGATCAGATCACCAAAAAAGAGGACGCGCTCAAGGCCCAATATCCGGCCGGACAGTTCGATCAGCTGCTCAAGGCTCGCGGCTTGACGGAAGCCGATGTGAAAAACGCGCTACGCGAACAATTGATTATCGATCAAGCCGTTGGAAAAGGCGTTCAGGTTACCGATGCGCAGATTAAGGCGTACTTCGACAAGAACCATGCGCAGTTCGACAAACCCGGACAAGTCCGCGCACGACATATTTTGGTGCCAAGTCTGCCGATCGCAAACAAAGTCGAGGCCGACCTCAAAGCCGGCAAAGATTTTGCAGACGAAGCCAAGCAATATTCGACCGATCCTTCCAGCAAAGTGAAGGGCGGCGAGCTTGGATTCTTCCGCAAGGGCCAGATGGTGCCGTCATTCGAAGCGGCCGCATTCACCCTCCCGATCGGTAAGATCAGCGCGCCGGTGAAATCGCCGTTCGGCTACCACATCATTCAGGTCGAAGAGCGCCAAGGCGGCCAAAAAGCAACCGTTGCAAGCGCGCACGATCAGATCGCGGAGCTACTCAAGCAGCAGCAGGAACAGCCGCTCATACAACCGTTCTTAGCCTCGCTCCAATCCAAGGCGAAGATTGTGGTCAACGATCCGCGCTTTGCTGATCTCTTCCCGTCACCGCCCCCCGCCGCCGCTCCGGCTCCCTCGGCCGCAGCCCCGACCACCGCGCCAACAACCAAGTAACGCGCTAGATAAGCTCGTAACAAAAGCCCCGCTGTCTTTGCTGAAAATGCGAAGCTCGGGGTTTTAGTTTTTCCCGCCCTAGGCAGGCGCAGGCTTCCGGAGGCGGGGGCTACGCGCTCGCTGAAAGGCAAGCTCTGGTATGCTCGTACGAATCGTCGGTTTAGGTCCGGGTGATCCCGATCTGCTCACGCTCGGTGCGCTGGAAGCTCTGCGTTCGATCGGCAACGCCGTTACATTGCTAGCGCCGCCCGATCTTGCTACCTACATCAGCGCGCAGGGAGTCAGCTTACTTCGCGATTTGGTTGATGATCCGAGCTTGCTGGTGCGCGGCAGCGGCGACGAGATCGAGCGCTTCGTAGCACGACTCGATGACGGCGACGTAGGAATCGGGGTGCTCGGAAACCCGCTCTCTGATTTTCCCGGATTGCCGCCGCTGCTGCGAGCGCTTGAAACGCGCGGCGCCAGAATTGAAATTGTGCCGGGAATGCCGCGAGCGACGCTGTCGGCTTCGATCAGCATGCCGCTTGTGCCGTTACCGCCGGCAAGTTCGCACCACAGCTGGGATGATTTGATCGAGATTATGGCGAGGCTGCGCAGCTCATGCCCGTGGGATCGCGAGCAGACCCACCGGACGCTCGTGCCGTACTTGATCGAGGAAACGTTTGAAGTCGTTGAAGCGATCGAGGACAACGATGCGAGCGGGCTCTGCGAAGAACTCGGAGACTTGCTCTTGCAGATCGTCTTTCATTCGCAGCTCGGCAGCGAGACCGGCAAGTTCACGGTTGCCGACGTAATTGACGCACTCTCGAACAAGATGATTCGCCGCCACCCGCACGTCTTCGGCGACGCGGTCATCGAAGATACCGAAGCGCAATGGAAAAATTGGGAGCAATTGAAGTCGCAAGAGGCGACCGGACAGAAACGCAAGAGTCGTCTTGAGGGCATCCCGAAACACTTGGGAGCGTTGCAGCGCGGGCAGCGAATGCAAGAGAAAGCCTCGCGTGTCGGTTTCGACTGGCCGGATCCCCAGCAAATCCTCGAAAAGCTAACCGAAGAGCTCACCGAACTCGCGGAGGCGCGACGCGAAAAGCACGACGATGCGCACGTGCGCGAAGAACTCGGCGATGTGTTCTTTACGATCGTCAACCTCTCTCGCGCGCTCGGAATCGACGCCGAAGCCGCGATGCGAGAAGCCAATGAAAAGTTCTTCCGGCGCTTCTCTTTTATGGAGCGGCATGCTGCGCAGTCCGGTGCCTCCCTGAACGACCTTACTTTGCCCGAACTTGAGGACTTGTGGAAACTGGCGAAAACTACCGCAGCATAATCCGAATACGCATGACGGCTCACGATGCACACTACGGCGGCAGCCTCGTTGATGGTGCGCGGATGCTGTCGCTCTTCGGCGATATTGCAACCGAACTGCTGATCCGGATGGACGGCGACGAAGGGTTGTTTGTCGCTTACGACAACGTGGAGTTCCTCGCGCCCGTCTACGCAGGTGATTACATCGAAGCTGAGGGCGCCATTACGGCAGTCGGTAACACCTCGCGCAAAATGAGTTTTGAAGCACGCAAAGTCATCGCTGCACGCACCGACATCAGCGATAGCGCCGCCGACATCCTTAATCCGCCCGTAATCGTCTGTCGTGCGAGCGGAACCTGCGTCACTCCAAAGGACAAGAAACGGAAATAGCCCCGCAACACCGGCGTCGAAAAGCGACTCCACATGACGCGCGGGCAGGCCAAACCGGCGAATGCGCCGTAAAATGGCCTATGCGCAATCTCATTCTGGGTGCCGGCGTGTTTGCGCTTTGCGCCCTTCCGATTCCGGGCTTAGGCCAATCGCTCGACGCCTCCTCAAACGGCTCGACGCCGCCGATTGCGATTAACTCCTGCGGGACGATGACCTCATCGAACCCCGCA
>JALYVT010000217.1 GCA_030853105.1 Vulcanimicrobiota bacterium | reverse complement strand
CCCAACCGCAGTCTAGGCAGTGCGATGAGCGTTGAATCAGGTGCGGACACTGTGTCCGCCGCGTTTAATAGAATGGCGCTCCAAGAGCAACCTCGATTGTTTGAGAGCCTCTCTGAAGTTCGAAAGTGTGTGGTTTGCCGTCGTAAGCTCGCAACTGCGTTTGATAGGTTCCGTACATCCACCAAAACTTTCCGTCGAGCTTGTTGACGATGTCGTTGGTGCGCATCCCTGCAGCGTAGGCCGGGCCGCCGGCACGCACAAACGTGCGCATGTTGCCATCGACCGTTTTGAAGAGCGAATAGTAATAGGTCGGCGGATCGTGCGGGTCATGAGCCAGACCCTCCTCGAGCAAGTTGCTCGCGCGCGCCGGATGATCTACGCTCCATGCGCGCATCCAGAAGAGCCCTTCAAGTGCCAGCTTTTGAACGTCCTCGCGACGCGGGATTTGCGCAAACACCGCGTGGTCGTGCCATTCATCGACGCCCCAACCGCCGCAATCGGCAAGCTGCAGACCGATATCAACATCAGTTCCGGCTTCGATCGCGAACGAAGTTGCGTTCACGTTCAAGAACGCCGCGTACGACTTATGCGAACAGTCATCGACGTTCGGATCGCCCGTCGAATTGAACGCGTTCACGCCGTGCCATGATCCGTTCAGCGCAGCGACCACGGCGTCCGCGGCCTGCTTGGCGGTCGCACTGCCATCGTTCCCAACCGCAATTCGAAAGGCCGCAGGCTCCGACGCGAGCATACCAGGGTAGGCTTCCGCCGCTGCAGCGGGGAGCCCCAGCGCGCGGAAGGGGTGCAGGCCGAAGAGCACCGGCGATCCGAACGCGACGATAACACATGCGATTGTCGCGACAGCAACTTGGTATGGGAGCGTTCGTTTGGTGATTTCGTCGATCTGTACACCGGTAAAGTTGGCGATCCAGACATTGGCCGTGTTGGTCGGATCGCAGACGTTCTGAACTTGCACGACCGCCATAATCGCCGCGACCAAGATCACCGGAGCAAATACGTGCGCGGCCAGCAGCGCGGTGAAGATCGCGATGCCCACCCCAAATGGATTGAGCGGCCCGCGGTAGAGCACTAGCGGACTCAGCAGACCGAAAACGACAATATACAGCACCGGGCTGCGCAGCGCGTCGCCCGCAATTAACGGGTGAAGCGCTGCAATGAACTGCGGCTGTTTGCTTGCCACAACGAGCATCCCGATGCCGATGAAGAGCAGCACCGCCGGTGCAACATCTTCGAACCCGCGAATGGCACTCGCAACCAGTATCTTGATCGCCTTGCTAGGCTGGGTGGTCAGCACTCCGTAAATCGCCGAGAGCGGAAATGCGATGATCGGGTCCATCGCCAGCCCGAAGTAGAGTCCGATCGGCAGTAGCGGAGTGATAAGTGACCACCACGGAACCCTTCGGGTCGCCGGCGCTTCGCCCGCGACCGCCCAAGTCGCGTAATCGCGTGTCGTGCGAAACGCAATCGCCGCATACACCAGCAGCGCCAACAGATCGACAACCGCGAGAACAATCGCGTATTCGTACATCTGCTGCTGGGCGACACCAAAAAACTTTGTGTAGAACTTCCAATTTGTGATGTTGAAGATGAAGCCAAGTGCAAACGACATCAAGAAGAGATTGGCGGCCACCTTACGCGGTACACCCACGGTCATCATGATCGGCAGCACGATCGAGCCGACCATGATAATTGCACCGAGCCCATTCAACGAAACGAATAGGATTGCGACGACAGCGCAGAGCACCAGCGCGAGCACCATCGGGTTCTCGCCGCCGAACTCGGCGGCAAAGTTGACGATGCTTCTTGCGATCCCGGTTTCGATCGTGACACGACCGAGCATCGCGCCAAAGATTACCGCAATAAATACCGACGCTAGGAAACTCGAACCGAGGATAACGATACTGCCGATTCCGGCAAGCGGCACGCCGGCGACCGCAGCCATGACGACTGCCATCAACGGCACTGCCAAAAGCGCGGGCACGATCCGCCGGTACATCAAGACGGCGAAGACCGCAAAGACCAGCAGAATCAGCAGACCGCTCATAGACTACTTCGCACTTGGTTGGAGATCGTGCAGACCAAGCGTTTCCTCTAGGGTCGGGAATGTTTTCTGCGCAAGATACTCCTCGTTCGTCATCGTTTGAATCTTATCGGCGCGCGTAATCGCGCGACCCGCAGCTAGATGATAGCGCTCCAGGTTGCCGGCAAGATGATCCGGACGGCTCTCGTACGACCAAGCTCGCGCATAGAGCGGCGCGATATCCTCATACGAATCGCGCATCTCCCAGAACCAGTATTTGCACCAAAACAGATCGAGTACAGTTCGGCTTCGATGCGCGCCGATTTGGCTCTTGGCATCGGCGTAATAGTCGCGCACCTCTTGGGCGATTTGAAAGTGACGCGCGAGCGCATCATAGCGCCGAGCGGCCAAAAACATCGCCGCAGCAGCTTGCGAGTGCAGCGAAGGTTTTGCGGAGATGAGATGCGTCATAACCGCCTCCGCCTCCAGGCGAACCGTTCGCAGATCGACGCGCTGCATGCGCTGCGCAATCCGCGGATCGAATGGGTCGGCCCAAAACAGATAGTCGCTGCTATCATACCGGCCAACTTCGACGCGCGTGAGAATATCCGCGAGCTTTGCAACGTCGCTAGCATACCGATCGTCGCGGCTACCGAAAAATGCGGGTGCGAAATCATCGGCGAACCGCGCCGGTTCGACACTGCGCAATTCCCAAGCGGCAGCCGCAGAGTAGATCACCGGGTACCAGGTTGACTCATACAAGCTTTCGCCATCGTCGTGCCAGACCGTTTGGAACAGCCCAAAGACGTGCGCCGCCTTCCCCTCGTTGATAAATTGCTTTTCGTTGCGAAGGGCGGTTGTGATATCGGGATAGATCTCATTCCAGTTATTGGCGCCGGGTGCGACCATTTGATCGAAGCCGCCTGACGCCAGCAACTGTATATCGGGTAGAAAGGTTTTCTGCGCGCCGTAATGCCAGTTTATGATCACCGCCCGCTTCGGGATCAATTTCATAATTGCCGGATCGTTCTCGATCCCGTCATCCCACAGCATCAATCTTGCACCCGACGGCGCGATCAGCCGATTCATCTGATTGATGTGGTCGGCGTATACTCGCGCCAGACCGTGCTCTTTGACAAGCGCTGCGCTCTGCCCGATGCCCGGACTTGAGGTCTCGTCGGAACCGATATGAAAGAAGGTTGGATGCGGAACGATCGCAAGCTCGTCGCGAATAAGCTGCGTTACGTACGTCAGCGAAAGCGGTGCGGCTGGGCTTAGCAAAAACCCGTGCGGACGTTCGGCGGCGCTTGCATACTCTTCATATTTGAGCGTATTGTGCATGTGCGCAAATG
>JALYVT010000216.1 GCA_030853105.1 Vulcanimicrobiota bacterium | reverse complement strand
TCCTAGACGGCGGCCGAATCTCGGTTGCGGCGCTCTCGGTTGGCCTCGCGTGGGGCGCATACGATGAGGCGCTGAAGTACGCCAAAGAGCGGCACGCTTTCGGCAAACCGATCGGCAAGTTCCAAGCTATTCAATTCAAGCTTGCCGATATGAAGATGGAGATCGAGCACGCGAAGCTGATGATCGTCAAGGCCGCGTGGGAGAAAGACCAGAAGCGCGATTTCTCGATGAATGCGAGCCTGGCGAAACTCTACTCCGGTGAGGTTTCGCGCCGAGTCGTCAACGAGGCGCTCCAAATTCACGGCGGCTACGGCTTTATGGATGAATATCCGATCTCGCGCATGTACCGAGATCAAAAGATCAACGAGATCGGCGAAGGGACCAACGAAATCCAGCGCATGGTCATCGCCCGCATGCTCGGCCTCTAACCTTCAGAAACTCTTCAGATATCTGGGGCGTTATGGGCAGAGAATTCTCGCGTCGCAACTATTAAGAGGTGATTTTATGATCCGACGTTTTCTGGCCGGGCTTGCGCTCGCGTCGTTCGCGCTGACGGCTCCGGTCTTGGCCGCGCTGAAAGTCGGGGACAAGGCCCCTGATTTTTCGCTGCAGGCCTCGATGGGCGGCAAGGTGTTCCCGTTCTCGCTGGCCGACGCGCTCAAAAAGGGGCCGGTCGTGCTGTATTTTTATCCGGCCGCATTTACGACCGGCTGCACTCTGGAAGCGCATTCGTTTGCCGATGCCATCGATCAGTATAAAAAGCTTGACGCGACCGTTATCGGTGTTTCGCACGATCCGATCGATGTGCTAAATAAGTTTTCGGTCAGTGATTGTCGCAGCAAGTTTGCGGTCGCCGCCGATACCAACCTCAGCGTTGCCAAGAGTTACGATGCGGTTTTACCGAGCCATCCGGAGTATGCCAATCGTACATCATATGTAATCGGCACCGATGGTAAAATCGTGTATACCTACACAGCGCTCGATCCGACCAAGCACGTTGCGAACACGCTCGACGCGCTTACGGCATTAGAAAACAAGAAGTAGCAAGTCGGTTAATCGTCGACTGATAGCTCGAGCTGCGGCTGCGCTTTTTCGCGGCCGTTTTTCGATGCGCCGACATCCAGCGAGCTGATTGCGCGCGGCGCCGCATCGATGATCGGCGGCTCTTGCAAGTCGTCGTCCGGCAGCGAGGCCATCTCCTTGAGTTTGCGGCCCTGCGGCAGAACTCGACGTTCGAGCGATGCGGCGGTTCGGTTGTACGCCTCGACTGCTCGCTCAAGGAAACTGCCGAGCGAGTTGAAGTGGGTGGAAAAGACGCGTACCCGGTCGTATAGCTCGCGCCCAAGTTCGGCGATCTTTTTCGCGTTCTCCTCTTGGCGGCGCTGCTGCCAGCCGAGCGCGTAGGAGCGCAGCAGCGCCATCAGCGTGAGCGGGCTCGCAATGTAGACGTTCTTGCCGGCGCCGTATTCGATAAGGTCGGGATTCTCGGTACATGCGGCACTCAAAAAAGCTTCGCCCGGCACGAACATCACGACAAAATCGGCCGACCCGTCGGCACGCTGATAGTTTTTCTTGGCAAGCGCATCGACGTGCGATTTCATTGCGCCGGCATGCGCGCGAAGTTTCTCTCGCCGCAGATTCTCATCGGTTGTTTCGACCCCGTCGAGATAGGCGCTGAGCGGCGCCTTCGCATCGACGAATATCCGCGAGTTACCGGGTAATTCGACCGTAAGATCGGGCCGGCTGAGCGCGTCGCCGGTATCGAACGACTGCTGTTCGGAGAAATCACAGTACGATTGCATACCGGCTAGCTCGACTACGCGACGTAACTGAACCTCGCCCCATTTTCCACGCGTGGTTGGGTTGCGAAGTGCGGCCACCAACACCGATGTCTGCGAGCTTAAGCTGTTGGTGGCATTCTCGATCTTGTCGCCGCGTTCGATCAAACTCTTGATCTGCTCGGTAATTCCTTGGTACGCGCCGATGCGGTCTTTTTCAACCTGCTTCACCAGACTGTCGAACTCGGTGAGTTTTTGCTGGACAGGCCCGACAAGTTCGGAGAGCTTTGCGTTGGCGCGTTCTTCTGCCGCCGAAAATCGCTGTCCGGCGAGCGCAAGAAACTGTTCGCGATTGTCCTGCGCTAAGCGGTTGTTGGTTTCATGCAGTTCGCTCTTGAGCCGTTCGGCAATGACTTCGAGCGCAGAATTGTGTTGCGTGGCCTGGTCGCTGAATCTTCCGCGCATCGAGAGCCAAGTTACAATCGCCCCGATCAGCAAGCCGGCTGCAAGTGCAAGGACGAACGAAAGCTCCGCGATCACGCTACTCTCTTCGACCTATCTTTTCAGAAACTTGGCGAAAAAGTCGAGCGTACGAATCCAGGCGTCCTCGGCAGCGCTTGCAACATACGAAGCGCGCTGATCATCAAAGAACCCGTGACCAGCTTCTGGGTAGACTTTGATGTCGTTCGGAACGCGCAGCACTTTTTGAAATGCAAAAACTTCCGCCGTCGGTATGCTGGTGTCACGCCCGCCGTAGCTGCCGCAGATCGGCATGTGAATCTGGGTCGAGTGTTTTGCCGCGAACCCGACTTGGCCGTAAAATGCCGCGTCGGCGGCGAAAACATCGTCGTTGTCGATCGTTTGACGCAGCGCGATCGTTCCGCCCATGCAGAACCCGGTCACCCCTATTCGACTACTTGGATGCGCGATCCGAATCCAAAGCGCCGCGGCCCGCACGTCCCCGTCAACTTGCTTTGCATCCAACTTGGCAGCGAACGGGCGAAAGACGCCGATATCGCTCACGCCGTCGCCGCTGGGTGTCCCGAAGCGATCGTACAGATCAGGAACGATTGCGACGTAGCCTTGCTTTGCGTATCGGCGGGCGACATCGCGCATGGAGGTATCGACGCCCCAGATGTGCATGCAGATTACGATTCCCGGAGTCTGCGCTCCGGCGTCCTTAGGTGAGGCAGTGTACGCCCCAATAGCCTTATCGGATCGCGGCAACTGTACGCGCTGCACGACGATTCCTGGAAAATCTTCCGGAACCAGCGGCGGATGCGTTCTCCCATATCCCGCGCTTTCTGCCCGCGCCGCGCCCATTGCGCTTACCGCTGCGGCAGCACCGGCGGAGATACCGACAAACGACTTGCGGTTCAGTTCGCTCGAAGTGGTTTTAGTCGGATCGATCTCGCTCACAATCTGTACCTCTGACTAGCTCACTCCACTATCGACTCGCGGGAAACCTGCGTTTGCGCGCTGAGATTCGCAGTAAACTCGCGATCTGCGGCGGAATCGGAGCATTGTGCTGCCTTCGTCTATCGGCGCCCCTTTTGGCGCTCGGCTTTCAAACCGACCTATGTTCAAAATAAATGAGTAAACTCCCCGGAATCGGCCTGTGCGTAGC
>JALYVT010000215.1 GCA_030853105.1 Vulcanimicrobiota bacterium | reverse complement strand
GTTGTGAACCAGGCACACCGGTTGGTCCGTTTGAGGGATACGGGGTTGCATTCGGATCGACGCCGTACACATGGCTCGTCCCGCCGAGCGCGCCAAGCAGCGTGTTCGCTTTTTGAGTCGCAGCGTCTAACTGCGCAACCGTGTCGCGCAGTTGTCCCTGTGTCTGAGGGTTGTCTGTAATCGTGCGCAGGTCTTTGGTGAGTCCGGCAATGGTCTGCGTCGTGTCCGCGATGTTTTGGGTTGTGTCAATTAAGTTCTGCTTGATCGCCTTATTGGTCGCAAGCCCTTTGAGTGAATCGACTGATTGATTAAGTGATACCGCAGTTGAATTCAACGTCGTCAACAGCGAATCGACCTTCGGCCCGTTGGTCGCCACGGTCTTATCGAGTTGGTTGCTCAAATCGACGATGTTTGAACTCGCCGTGCCGATAGTGCTCTGCAACGAATCGGCGATGGTATGAACCTGCGCCGTTAACTGCGCCACCGAACGATTCGCGGTTACGGTCAGGCTATTGGCGTTGTTCATGGTATCCTGTAAGGTGTTTAACAGGCGCGGCTCTCGCGTCTCTAAATCGGCCAACATCGAATCCAGTCGCTTGATTTCACCCTGGCCTTGCTGCAGAAGGTCGGCGATGGTCGCGCTATCTTGACCCTGTGCCTGCTGATCGACCGGCAGCACGCGCCGCTCCAGCAAAGCGACCGCAGACGGCGCCGGAGTTGGACCCACCACCCCCTTGGGTCTCGCCGGAGGAACCGGCGGAACGATGATCACACTGGGGTTGCCGGTAAGCGGCGCTTGAATAAGAAACTTGGATGTTTTCGGGATATCGACGTCGCGATTGACCGCCAAAATTACATCGACGGTGTTGTCGGGCAGCAACTGAATCGAATCAACGCTGCCGACCGTTACGCCGCTAAAATAAACCAGCGCGCCCGAGGTCAGCCCGGCGGCCGAGTTAAAATGGATGCCGACCTTGTAGCCGGTGTGCCGCGTGCCGAAATCGGTGATGACGAAAAACACGCCGAATAACAGCAAGAGCGCCAGGATCGCGAAAGCTCCGATTTGGGCCTGCTTACTCATACCGGCCTACCTTACGCCGCATGGGCGAAAACATCCGTTTCACAGCGGAATCGGGCCAACTTCGCTCCCTTGCAAGAACTGCTGAACGATCGGGTTCATCGAATTTTTCACATCCTCAACCGGTCCGTATTCGATGATTGCGCCCTCAAACAACATAGCAACGTAATCGGCCATCATATAGATGCTATGCAGGTCGTGCGAAATCACAACTGCGGTTGCGTTGAGCTGCCGCCGGAGCCGCTTTATCGTGTCGGTCAACAAGTGGGTGACGATCGGGTCCAAACCGGTGGTTGGTTCATCGTAGAGCACCAGCTCCGGGTTTGTCACCACCGCCCGAGCGAATCCGGCGCGCTTGAGCATTCCGCCCGAAAGCTCGCTTGGGAAACTGTTGAAGGTGTGTTCTAGGCCGACGCTCTCCAGCGTCTCGGTTGCAATTTTCACGATCTGGGACTCGGACATCTTACTGTGTTCGCGCAGCGGTAAGGCAACATTGTCGCCGATCGACATGCTGTCGAATAAGGCGGCGAACTGAAACGCAAACCCGATCTTCGAGCGCATCTCGATCAGATCGCTCTCAGGTAGATGACAGATATCGTGCCCTCGCACGAAGACGTGGCCGGCGTCGGGTTTACGCAGGCCATCGAGCAGGCGCAGAATCGTGGATTTTCCGGCGCCCGATAAACCGATGATGCAGGTAATGGCGCCCTCAACGATATCGAGCGAGCAATCTTGCAGCACGACCTTATCACCGTACCGCAGCGTAACGTCGTTCATCTGTGCGATGAGTTCGGGCACTTACTTGCTACCGTACAGGAGATATGAGAGCACGAAGTTTGTGATAAAGATCAAGATAATCGAGATAACCACGGCTCCGGTCGTCGCCTTTCCGACGCCGGCCGCGCCGCCGGTTGTTCCAAGTCCCTGATAGGACCCGACCATTGCGATAATCGCGCCGAAGACGACCGACTTAAACAGGCCCTTTACGACATCATCAAAACCGATCGTTTGCCGCGCTGAGGCGATAAACGATTGGGCACCGATGTGCGCGTAGGTCTGAGCGATCCACATGCCCCCCACGATCGAGACCACATCCGCGAAGACGCACAATAGCGGCAGCATAATAAGCAGAGCCAGCAGTCGCGGCACAACCAAGAAGCGCGCCGGCGCAAGGCCGAGCGACTGAAGGGCTTCAACTTGTTCGGTGACGACCATCGAACCGATCTCAGCGGCGATGGCAGCGCCGACGCGTCCCGCGACAACAACCGCCGAGAGCATCGGTCCAAGCTCGCGCACCGATGTATATGCGACCGCACCGCCGACTAAATCGGCCACCCCGAATTGCACGGCTTGCTGCGCCGATTCGAGCGAAAACACCATCCCGGTGAAGAGTGAGGTAAGAATTACAATCGAGAGCGACTGAAATCCAAGGAGATAGCTCTGATTGAGGGTTTCAGCGAGTCGAATTCTCGCGCTGCCGATAAATGAGACCGTCTGTCCGCCGAGCTTCGCTAAGCCGCCGGCATACTCTAAAAAGCTGCTGGTTCCGCGGCCGAAATCCTCGAGCATCTTCATCTCGGCGTCGCCTGCGCAATAGCAGCGAGAACATCTTGCGTGGCTTGTATCCGCCCAACCGCTACCCCGCGTTCGGCGTTTAAGTTGAACTGCACCTGATCGGCATGTTCAAGACGCTTATCGACCGTGTTCAAATGTTGACGCGCTTCGCGTTCAAAACCGGAAAAGTAGCGTTGCGCGGCGTCGATGTACTCGCCACGGCTTTGCTCGTCAATGCTGCCGGCGGCCAAGGCCGATTTTATCTTAATTTGCGCCTTCTTCATTGCCCGATCGGTAATATAGAACTCGCCGATACGTTCGACAAGTTTCGCAAACGGTTCGCTATTAACCGGCATGCTGTAGTGATTTGAACCCGTTCGCCTCTAATACTGCTAGTTGGACTGCAAAAAGCTCACGCACACCGATTTCGGCCAAATCCAGCAGATGGTCAAGGTCTGCGCGATTGAACGGCGCGGCCTCAGCGGTGCCTTGAATCTCGACGAACTTTCCGCTCTTGGTCATTGCCACGTTCATATCGACCTCGGCAATGCTGTCTTCCTCGTAGGCAAGGTCCAGAATCGGTTGCCCGGCAACCAACCCCACGCTCGTTGCGGCAATCTGCTCTCGAAGCGGCCACTTTGCGGGGTCGCCGCTCTCGAAGTGCTTGAGGAGCGCAAGCGTTAGCGCAACGTAAGCCCCGGTTACCGCGGCGGTGCGCGTGCCGCCGTCGGCTTGGAGGACATCGCAGTCCAGCCACACGGTGCGCTCGCCGAGCCGCTTCATATCCGTCACC
>JALYVT010000214.1 GCA_030853105.1 Vulcanimicrobiota bacterium | reverse complement strand
GCAGTCCAGCCCGCAGCGATAGCCCTGTATCGACGATATTTTCTTTCGCGCAGAATTGAGATATTTGAAAGCTTCGTACCGGATATCGGTTACTTTGATTCAGGTCCGACGTTTGGGTTGATGGGTGTGATTCGGAATGCAAACGAGGTGTCGGTCATCACTCGCATTCATCTGGATATCCGGCACGCGTCGAGCGGGTCCAAGCTCCGTGTGACGGCATGCATCAACCGGACGCGAAGCGTATCAGGCGAAAGCGGCGTGTGGGCTCAGAAAATTAACGGCGTACCGTGGATTCCGTTCCAGATTGCGGACGACGCAGCGCAGGTTTTTGATGTCTACTGTTTCGACACCAAACGTCAACAGCAGGCAACGGCCGTTCTCCAGAAGTATCACCTCGCACTCCTACAGAATCTAGGCGGAAGAGGATATTCTCCCATGGTTGGAACCACGCTTTCGCCTGCACCTATCTCGCTCGAGGCATTCCAGCTTTACCGTTCAGAACAATTCTACATAGACGCTCGACGCGAGTTGCTCGAGATGCTGTATTGGAAAGCAGGACGATTCGAAGTGACGATGAGCCTCGCGATCGACGGCGATAAGCGCGCGTATAGCCAAACGTGGACGATTGACCTTACGGCCGACGATGTTTCCGGTTTGGAAGGGAACGTCGATCGCGTTCTTGCATTTTGCGCCGGCGTACCGCCGGTACTTACTGGTGATCCGTTCTTCGCATCGCCGACGTTCCGGGCGACAACCAAGGAACGGGAACTCGTGGAGCAACCGGCATGAATGCGTTGACTCAGCAAGAGCGCAGGGTGGCTGAGGGCGTTTTCTGGGGACGATCGAATCGGGAGATCGCAATCACGCTCGCGGTTAGCGAAAAAACCGTGGAAAAGCACCTTAATCACATCTTCCGTAAACTCGGCTTCACTTCGCGATCGCAGGTTGCGGTGTATATATCCCATGGCGGTGGGCGCGCGGACCCAGTTGCGGCCGCACTGTAGCAGCTTGCCACATCGCCCGCCATAGCGAATGCGCGGGCGGTAGGTTTTACCCGACATACGGCTTCGCGCGGACGTAGAGTCGTGTTGTCTGCGGCGGTTCGAGCGTCTCAGGTGAATGGCGGCGCGCAGCACGGCAGCCCCGCCTTTTTGGGCTGGCACCCGATCGAACGCTAAGAGTAGGGTTTACCCGCATACTACCGGCGGTGATCGGAGCGTAGATTTGAGCTAAGCCATCTCGTAGTGCCGGCTCTATTCTAAGACCGAGGTATATCTGGTACGAAGCCCAATTTTATCGACCCCATCTCTGCGTCTGCTCGGGCGCTACTATAATTGGCTGATGCGCTGCTGCGTGCATGCCGCGCCCGTTTCAATGAAACGGGTTACGAATCTTCACGCCGGCGATGACTTGTCCCGCATTGAGGTCTTCGGTGAGAAGCTGAGTTGCGCCGGCTTTGCTTGCGGCTGCGATGATAAGCGCATCCCAAAACCCGATTTTCGCTTCCTCCTCTATGCGAAACGCCGCTGATATTTCGTGCGGCGTAAGGTCGATGCACCATGCGGAGTACGTGCTCACGATCAGCCGGGCGGCATCCTTTGGAATCGGCGCCGCGATCTTGCGCGTGACGTTGACGTAGAATTCTTGCAGAACTTGTGGGCTCAACACGCCCGCGCGATTGTTCCAGAGTTCGCGCAGCGTGTCCGCGGCGATTTCGCGCTTTACCCCGGCAGCCGAATCATGAGCATAAACGAGCACATTGGTGTCGACGAAAACCTTATCGATCATGCAGTGAAGCGCGGTCTACGCGTTTACCACCTAGATCGAGCGGGCGCTCAAGGAGAGCGACCGCCTGCCGCCCCGCCAGGTCGTAACCGTCCTCTTCTGCCGCCAATGCTTGAATTTGGGCAGTAAGCAAGCCGCTCACTGAGGTGTCGCGGCGGGCAGCGAGTACCTTAGCCTTTCGAATCGTCTCTCGATCTAAACGAACGGTAAGATTTTGTTGCACGATAATTATGTGTAGCACGAAAAACACGGAACGTCAAGAACCCATTCGGGCTATGCGCAGTCTTGCGAGAGCAGGTCCAAATTGTCAGACCAGCACGGTCTCAAGCCATCCGCGCGCCGAGTTTGCCACGTAGATGCCGCCGGCGGTTCGCAGATCGGCTTCGGACAGCACCTGCTCGATTGCTCTGTCTTCGGCGATGGCGCGTTGTCGAAAAATTCCGGGAAGGACACCGCAGTCTAGCGGCGGGGTAACGATCCTATTTCCAATCCGCGCGAACAGCGTCGTTCTGGCACCTTCGGTGAGTTCGCCGCGTTCGTTGCAAAGCAGCGCGTCGAAGCAGCCATCGTCAGCGGCCTGTTCGGCAGCCGCGTTGTGTGCGGGACGCCAGGTGGTCTTGTGCGCCAGCATCGGATCATCACTGCGGACACGCGCGTCGGCCAGGCAAATGCGAACTGGTTCCTGCTGTAAGGGCAATGGCTCGACGCGAATAGCGAGTTCTCCGCTGAGCCCCAATCGGATCCGAATAAGCAACTTAGAGCCGTCGTCCAAAACATTGAGGCGGTTGAGCAGATCGTCCGGCTCGAGTGGAATCGAAAACATTTCGGCGCTGCGGGTCAAACGAGCGAGATGCGCGTTCACATCGCTTCCGTTTGGCCCGATGGCTAAGGTTTCCAGCAACGCGAACGGTTTCTCGCCGTCGCGCACGAAGTGGGTTTTTATCATTAGTTCTGTCCACTCATCATCCGCGCGCGAATCGGCGACGATTCCGCCGCCCGCATCTAACTGTGCGGAGCCGTTTGCGAGATCAATCTGCAACGTTCGAATTGCGACATTCCAAATGCCGCGACGCTGCGGCGAAAGATATCCGATGCTCCCGGTGTAAACCCCACGTGCTCGCCTTTCTAATTGCGCAATAGTGCTCATTGCCGAATGCTTCGGCGCTCCGGTGATGCTGCCGCAGGGAAAGGTCGCGGTGAACAGATCGCGCAAGCGGAGACTCGTCGGTAGAGCAGCGCTGATTGTGGAGGTCATCGTGGCAAGCGTCGGATATCGCTCAACTTCAAATATCCGCTCAACGCGCACTGTTCCGCAGATTCGCTGCAGATCATTGCGGAGCAGATCAACGATCATCACATGCTCGGCTCGGTTCTTTGCATTTTCCAACTCATCGAGTCGGTCGAGATCAGCGGTCCCTTTCATCGGTTTGGTGACGACCCGGTTTGCCTCGAATTGCAAGAAGAGTTCCGGTGAAAGCGACACTAGTGCAAGGTCGCTGTCACGCACATATGCTGGATACGCTGCGTTTCCAGAGGCGACCATACTTGCGTAAGCCGCGAGTGGGTCGCCTTCGAAGTTCAGGTCAAACGGGATCGTGTAGTTGACCTGATAGACGTTACCTTCGCGAATCGCATCGTGAATTTGCGCGATTG
>JALYVT010000213.1 GCA_030853105.1 Vulcanimicrobiota bacterium | reverse complement strand
TGATAATAGCGCGCGAACATCGCCCGGTCGGATGCACAAGCATCGTCGTAGTTTTGGGTTGAACCTGTCCGGAACTTGAAATCGACTATCGATTCTAGCTGAACGACGGAGTAAGGGAGAGATAGACGCGCGAAGATTTCGCGGATGCCGTCGGCCAGTTGCCGCGCGAGCGCGTTCATCTGCGGGTAGTACGCGAGATTTGATTCCAGTAGATCGAGTGTGCGATGTGCGAGTGCGATCGAGAACGGGTTGCCCGCGTGCGTTCCGCCGGTGAATGTGTCGCCGCTCGGCGCAAGCATCGCCATCACATCTTCTCGACCACCGAAGGCCGCAATAGGAAACCCGCCGCCGAGAATCTTGCCGATGGTTGTCAGATCCGGCGTAACGCCGAGTCGGCCTTGCGCACCGGTAAGCCCGAGACGCAGCCAAGTAATTACTTCATCGAAGATCAACAACGCGCCGCAGCGACGGGTCCGCTCGCGCAAACCTTCGAGAAACCCCGCAAGCGGTTGCACTAGCCCCATATTTCCGACGATCGGCTCAACGATAATTGCAGCCAGCTGATCTTCGTGATCTTTCAGGCAAACATCGACGCTGTCGAGATCGTTATATCGAGCTACAGCTACGTCGTTCATCACACCACCGGGTATACCGCTGCGCGCTGCATCCGCGGTGTGCGCCGATGCGCCCGCATTCAGCAGCGCCAAATCAAAGTGTCCGTGATAGTTGCCGCCGAACTTGAGGATCAAATCGCGTCCCGTGTAGGCGCGCGCAACCCGAACCGCGCTCATCACCGCTTCGGTTCCAGTGCTCGTGAAGCGCAGTCGCTGCATTGAGGGCAGATACTTGCGAACGCGCTGCGCGAGTCGCACCTCTTCTTGATGTGTACTTCCGTACAAGACTCCTCGCTCGGCGATTTGATCGAGGTTGCGACTTAAGGCGGGGTGCCCATGTCCAAAGAGCAGCGGCCCGTATGCCATGAGATAGTCGACGTAGCGCTTGCCGAATTGATCGTACGCATAGGCACCCTCGCCTCGCGATTGGATGAACGGCTCGCCGCCGACAGCTTTGCCGGCGCGTACCGGTGAGTCGCATCCGCCGGCTAGAATCGATTCGGCGGCCGCGTAAACCGCTTCGACTTCAGTCTGCATAAGCGGTTGCGAGTTCAAGCTGGATTCGAGGCCACCTTTCGGCAACGGCGAAGTGTACGAACGTATGCCCCACAACGAACGCACCATTACCGCGCAAACCAACATCAGCGAACTTGTCGCGGCGCTGCCGATCGCCGCTGACGTACTGACCCAGTTCGGGCTGCATTGTTCGGGGTGCAGTGTGAACAAATATGAAACGATCGAACAAGGTGCTAAAGCGCACGGCTTGCGCATCGAGCCGATCCTAGCTGCACTCGCGCAGGCGCGCCTGTCCGGATTTGTACCGCTCATCAGCAATGATGACAAAAAGCCGTTGCGCAACGCGCCCGGCGAGTTCAAGCGTGGCGGCAAATTCAAGCACGTTGTGCCGATCATGTCGGGGAAGGGGGGCGTCGGGAAATCGCTGATTACTGCCCTGTTGGCAATCGGTCTGCGCCGGCGAAATCTGCGCGTCGGCATTTTAGACGGCGACATTACCGGCCCATCGATTCCCAAACTCTTCGGATTGCACACGCCGCTTACGATTGAGGCCGATCCGAACGCGCCGCCGAATCCGCAGGGTCAGCCGCGCCCGCTGATGGTCCCGGCGCTGAGCCGTAGCGCAATCGAAGTCGTGAGCTCCAACCTGCTTACCGATCAGGAAGATACCGCGATGATCTGGCGTGGACCGATTCTCTCGGGAGTGATTCGCCAGTTCTACGAACAAGTTTTGTGGAGCGACCTCGATGTGCTGCTGATCGATCTGCCGCCGGGAACTTCAGATGCGCCGCTCACCGTGCTGCAGTCACTCTCCGTTGACGGCGTCGTACTGGTAACGATGCCGCAGGCGCTCGCGACCATGATCGTTCGCAAAGCCGCGAACCTGGTCCACCAATTGAAGAAGCCGATCCTCGGCGTCGTAGAAAACATGAGCTACTTCGTCGCGCCCGACACCGGTACAAAGTATGAAATTTTTGGTCCATCCTACGCCGACCGGGTCGCCGAACTCGCGCAAGCGCCGGTGCTCGCACGCTTTCCGATCGATCCGCTCAAAGCCCGGCTCGCCGATGAGGGCCGCGTCGAAGAGATCGACGACCCGCTCATTGATGAACTAGCCGGCTCTTTGCTAAACGCGCTCGCTGCTCAACCCAAGCCGAAAGAAACAATCTCGATTATTTAGTCACTACGGGCTAGAAAACGCGTGTGCCGTTGCTCCACGTTTGCAGCACGGTACAATCGCTAAAATGCGCACCGTCTAGCGGGTCACGATCGAGCAGCACGAAATCGGCGGCGTAACCCGGGGCGAGTATGCCGGTTTCGGTCTCCACCTGGCCGAGGCGAGCCGCATTGTAGGTATACATCGTGAGCGCTTGCTGCGGGCTTAGACACTCGGTAGGCTCATGGTGACCCGCCGCAGCCTGCATTCCCGCAAGCGGATCGAGTCGGCAGACCGGGCTGTCGTCGCCGCCGCACAACGCACCGCCTGCGGCTTGGATTCGCCCGAGCGCATTCATCGAGCGCATCCGCTCCGTTCCTAATCGCCGGTCGTACATGCGCCCTTGCCCGCCCCAAAGCGCATCGAACTGCGGCTGCATCGAAAGGTAGATACCCAGGTTGATGCAGCGCTCGATATGATCGGGACGCGCAATCTCGAAATGCTCGATAAAGTGGCGCGTATTTGAGCGCGGTGCGCGATCGAGGACGCGCTCCCAGGTTGCGATGCATTGCTCAATTGCACGATCCCCGATCGCGTGAACCCCGGCCGATATTCCCAGTTTTTCCGCCTTAGCAAAATACGCATAAAGCTCCTCATCGCTGTACTTGAGCGAGCCGTTTCCGGGTTTGCCGCCATCAACCGCGATCAAGAACGGCTCCGTAACAGCCGCCGTGCAACTGCCGATCGATCCGTCCAAAAACACATCACCGCCGATAAACGGTAATCCAAGTTCGTAAGCGAGCTCTGGATCCGGTTCGCAGATCTTTGGATACCATTTCGCCGGTAGCGCGCGTAACGCATCGATTTCGCAAGCATACTCGTCGCGCTTAAAGCCTACGAGTTGCGCATGAAGATGAAGCGCGCCGTGTGAGAGCGCCAGATCAGTCGCACGTTTTTCCGCGGCACGTTTCAGCTCAATTGGCAGGGCGGCGAAAAACGCCGACTGTGCTTGCCAGTTTGCCGACAGCGACAATTTTCCGGTCGGCACGCCGCCCGCGTCGAGTTGAACACCTTCTGTCTGCGCCGACAAATCGAGCCACGCGAACGTCTTGCGATTGACGATGCAGGAATGACCGTCGATCCGCGTCAGCAT
>JALYVT010000049.1 GCA_030853105.1 Vulcanimicrobiota bacterium | reverse complement strand
CGCGAATACGGCGGCGTTTGGTGCGATTGAACCAGCACGCCGTCGATAAGATAGGTTCCGGTTGCGTGGCCACCGCGTGGGTTTTCGTAGATCGCGATCGGCTGCGGTGTGCGCAGCGGGTTTTCAACGGTCACCACAAACGATTGTAAGACGCCGTAATCGCCCGAGAGCGCTTCACCCTTGAGAAGATTCGGAAGTGGAATCTGTCCGATCGATAGCTCCAGATACGGGTTGGTCAGATTCCAGAGCTGCTCGTAATGAAACTCCGGGATGGTGTAGATTCCGCGCGCGTGTTTGACGGTGCTGCTGAGCAGCATTGCCTCGCTCACCGGCGCAGTCGGTGACTCGGCGGCGTCTTGAGCGAACAGCGTCAAGTGAATCTGTCCGCCGTCAAGCACGCGCAGTTGTAAGAGATTGCTTACGATCGTTTTCGGCGGCATGTCCTGCTCGATCAAATTGATCGTCGTATGGGCCGGTATGGTGATGATGCGGCCTTCGTTCTGCACGAGGTGAACCAGAAACAGCGCAGTCGAATCGTGGCCGACCCGCATCTCATTGGGGTTCGGACCGCCGGGGCCGGCGATGAACTGCAGCAGCGCGGGTTCTGCGGAATCGTTCTGCGCACGCAAGACGATTCTCCGATCTGGCTGCCCGGCGGGGTTGTAATGAAAGTACAGAAAGCGGCGCGGCTCCGCGCGCTCCAGCGTTGCGGTAAACAGGACGCCGTTTTCAGTCAAGCGTTCGGGATAATCGCTAACCAGCAGCGAGGTAGGAGAGATTCGCGGCGCCGCGCGATTCTCTACTAAGACGTGCGTCGTGCCGCTCACCGGAAAGTAGTCGTTGCCTTGAATCAGCACCGGCACATCGACTGTGGCTAGGTCGTCTTGCTGCAATGGGCCGTTCACGTGCAAGTCGTCGGGCGGCGCAACGATCGCGGCGTTGACGCGGGCGGTCGCGCTTTTTGTCGCGATCGCAGCGGCTTGCTCGCGAATGAACTGCACAGAGGCGGGATTACCGGTAAGCTGCAGCGAGACCGAATCGGCGATCGAGCCGGCATTGTATGCCACCCGAATCGGAACAATTGCGGAGAGACCGCGCTGATCGGTGACCGTCAACGTCGTGCTTCCAATCGCTTTGCCGGTGAGGATGACCTTGCGCGCATCTTGATCGACACGAACATCGAGCAGCGAAGGATTTGCGACGACCGCAGTGATGGTTCCGAGCACCTGACTGACATTGAGGGTCTGATCGAAGCCGACCGGAACGCCCGCAGCCGGCGGATCGACAATGATTGGCGGCGCCGTGGGCGCCGGTGTCGGAATCGGCGTGGCGCTGGGCATCGGTGTTGTCGGTGCAGTAGGCGCAGGCGGGTTGGTTGCCGCGGGGGGGGCCGGATTCACTTGCGCACCGGTGCGCGCCACAGAGAAAACGAGCGAAGCGACAGCGAGTAATGCTGTCGCTGAAACCCGGGTCGCGTTTAGGAACAATTAGGCAATTTGCGCTTCTTCGCGGCGAACCGCCGAAGCGAGTAGAGTCTTGTAGCCAACGCTTGGAAAGAGCACGGTTACTAAGTCTTTCTCAGCCCGCTCGACAGTGCCTTGGCCGAACTTGGGATGATGCACGATGTCGGCGATGCGATATCCGTCGGATATTCCGACGGCGGAGCGGCCGCGCAGGCAGTTGTCGCACGCGCCGCAGCCCGGCTGCTCGTAGTCTTCACCAAAGTAATTCAGGATGAACTTTCGCCGGCACGACGAGGTTTCAGCATACTGCAGCATCATTGCGAGTTTGCTTTGATCGTACGATTTCTTGGTTTCGTAGTTCGCTAAGTTGAGAACTAATGCTCGATTATTTGTCGCCGCTTCGGTAAGCATGTATTTCGAGCGCGCCGGCATCTCGACGAAGCCGCCCTTGCGCAGCAGCGCGAGAATGACTTTGAGCTTGGTTAGCGGGAGCTGCAGAATCTTGCGCAGATCGGTCATCGATACGCCGCCGGCTTGGCTAGCAAAGATTTCCAGTGTGCCGAAAACTTTCTGCACCTCTTCGATGCCGGGATACTTGCCCGTGAGGAAGTAATTCTGAACGCGCGTGTCGCTCATGCGGTAGATCAGCATGCAGTGTGAGGGCAAGCCGTCGCGACCCGCCCGGCCCGCCTCTTGCGTGTACGCTTCAACCGATCCCGGCAGATCGTAATGTACGACAAACCGAATATTCGACTTGTCGATTCCAAGTCCAAACGCATTGGTTGCAACCACCGCGCGAATGTTCTCTTGCATAAACAGTTCTTGAACCGAGATGCGATCGTGCTTGTGCAGCTTCGAATGATAGACGGCCGCCGGAATGTTGAGTTTATCCTGAAGATACTTCTGCACTTCAAGCGCGTTTTTAATAGTTGCCGTATAGATGATGCCGGTGCCTTCGAGCGTTTCACCGTCGTTGAAGAGCCGACCCAGAATCTTCATCTTATCCGGTTCGTTCTCCGCGCGGCGCACACCATACACGAGGTTTGGCCGATCGAAGCCCTTCACGATCGGCTTCACCGCTGGAATGCCGAGCTGGTGCAAAATGTCTTCGCGCACGGCCGGCGTTGCTGTCGCGGTAAGCGCAAGAACGGTCGGCTTGCCGAGTTTTTCAATCACCTGAGCGAGCGCCAAATACGCAGGCCGGAAATCGTGTCCCCATTGACTGATGCAGTGTGCTTCATCGACGACGAACAACGGCACGGTTAGGGTTTGCAGAAGTTGAATGAACCGCTCGTCTTCAAGTTTTTCCGGCGTCAGAAACACAATTTTTACCGACGCACTACGGATCCGCGCAAGCTCGGCCGCTTCTTGGTCGTCGGAGAGACTGGAGTTAATCGCGACGACGTCGGTGATGCCGAGTTGTTTGAGCGTATCGATCTGATCTTTCATCAGGGCGATCAGTGGGCTGACGACGACGGTGGTTCCCGGCAGCAGCAGGGCCGGAAGCTGGTAGGTCAGGCTCTTGCCGGCGCCGGTAGCTAAAATTGCCAGCGTATCTTGGCCGGTCAGAACCCGAGTAACGACCTCTTCTTGGCCCGGATAAAACTCGTCGAAACCGAACTTCGTTCGAAGCGCAGCTCGTAAATCTACCATATACTCCTTTTCTGCCGTCACGAAGACGCAGAACGCCCGCCTCTGTAACAGGCGTGCAAGACCGACCAAACACTGCTCCCGCATATACCCATCAGCAGGCGCCCCCAAACGCTTCTGCTAACTTCTGCGGAGTGTCCTTGTATCGTACATGGCGTCCCAAAACCTTCAACGATCTGGTCGGTCAAGACGCCGTCGTGCGCACCCTTTCGAGCGCAATCCAGAGCGGAAAGCTAGCCCACGCTTACATGTTCTCAGGTCCGCGCGGTTCCGGCAAGACCTCGGCAGCGAAGATTCTGGCAAGATGCATTAATTGTGTAAACGGACCGACCCCGAGCCCGGATAACACCTGCGAGAACTGCGTGGCGATGCTGACCGGCACAGCGCTGGACGTCTTGGAGATCGATGCGGCCAGCAATCGCGGTATCGACGAGATTCGGGCGCTCCGCGACGCCGTCAAGTTCGCCCCGGCGGCGATGCGCATGAAGGTCTACATTATCGATGAAGCCCACATGCTCACCAAAGAAGGCGCCAACGCTTTTCTAAAGACGCTCGAAGAGCCGCCCGCGCACGCCGTATTTATCTTAGCCACGACCGAACCGGAGAAGCTTCCGCCGACAATTCTTTCGCGCTGTCAGCGGTATGCGTTTCGGCGAATCGCGATTCCCGTGATGATCGAGCGGATGCGCGAAATCGCGGCCGCCGAAGGGATTGCGATCGACGACGGCGCGCTTTCCGCGATCGCCTACCGCGCCGACGGCGGATTGCGCGATGCGCTCACGATGCTCGAACAGGCCGCCGCATTTGCTGACGGAGCGATTACGCCCGACACGATTGAGTTGGCCTTTGGAACCACCGGCCGCAACTATGCGCAAGCGCTGCTGGATCATATTGTTGCTCGCGATGCGGGTGCCGTGCTACGCACAATCGACGAAGCCAGCGATGCAGGGACCGATATGCAGGTGCTGATTCGCAGTCTAATCGCGGAATTTCGCAATCTGCTGGTCGGGAGAATTGCGCCGGGATTACTATCGCGCGAGCTGTCGGCTGAAGATGCACAGCGGGCCGCGCAGCGCGCCAAGGATTCGGTTCAAGCCCATACAATTCGCGCGCTGCGTCTGCTCACCGAAGCGCTCGCAACCGCGCGCGCATCCGGACACCCGCGTCTCGAACTCGAAAGCGCACTCCTGCGCCTCGTGCTCGCCGGCGAAGACCCAAGCCTCGACGCCCTCAACGCCCGCCTCACCGCCCTCGAAACAAACACAACCGCCCCTTCGCCCGCCGCCGAGAGCGCGCCGTCAACGCGCACAACCCAGCCAATCGCCCGCCGCCCGCCACCCGACAAGCCGTCCAACATCCCAGCGCCGGAACCAGCCGCGGATCGGCGCGAGCCGACCGCTACAGATTCGGTGAGCACGCAGAGCGAGCGGAACCGAATCCAGAGCGAGCGGAACCGAATCCATTTAACGATTCAAAAGGTGCGTGCGGGTTGGCAGAACATTCGTACGCGCGTTGAAAGCGAGCGTCAGACGCTGCGGATGCAGCTTTCGCGCGCGATGCCGGAGAGTATCGACGGTAATGTGCTCGTCGTAAAACTTACCGAACCGTGGATGGTCGAAACACTGCGCGAGCACCAGCCTCTACTCGAAAAAGCGGTAGCAGAGGTTCTCGGTGAACCGTTGAAGATTGTGCTTCGGGCTGACGGCGCGGCGCCCGGCGGCATCGGCGCATCGCGCGGCAAGACAACCGTTTCAACTCCGCAGCCGGATGAAGATCCGATTGACCTTCTCAACTACGCTACCGAACGAATAGGCTGAAATGAATCAAATGCAGATGATGCAGCAGATGCGCAAAATGCAGACCGACATGGCAAAGGCGCAAGAAGACCTTGCGAAAACAATCGTAACCGGTGCAGCTGCGGGCGAGACGGTCAAGATCGAATTGTTCTGCGACTACCGTGTGAACAGCGTCAAGATCGCCAAGGAGGCGATCGATCCTGATGATGTGGAGACGCTGGAAGACCTGGTGGTTGTCGCGATGAATGACGCGCTGAAAAAAATCGGCGAGACCTCCGCGCAGCGCATGAGCGCGGTAACCGGCGGCCTGCACATTCCAGGTCTGATGTAGACGTGCCCGCACCCGGAACGATCACCGGCCCGGTTGCGGTCTTGATCAATGAGTTTAGCAAACTTCCGACGGTCGGTCCAAAAACCGCCGCTCGACTGGTCTTCCACTTGCTGAATCGGCCGCGCAACGAAGCGCAATCTTTGGCCGAAGCGATTCTCTCGGTTAAAGACAATGTTAGACTCTGTTCGATCTGCAATTCGATCACGCAAGCCGACCCGTGCGATATCTGCACCGACGAGCGGCGCGACGGATCGATCATCTGCGTGGTTGCCGAAGCCAAGGATATTTTCTCGATCGAGCGCACCTCGGCGTACAAGGGGCACTATCACGTACTCGGCGGATTGATCTCGCCGATGGACGGTATCGGCCCGGCACAGCTGCGCGTCAAGGAACTTGTCGAGCGAATTGGTGCGCAGGCGCCGAGCGAAATTATCATCGCTACCAATCCAAACGCCGAAGGCGAAGCGACCGCGCTCTATCTCTCGCGGTTGCTTACTCCGCTCGGGGTAAGTGTGACGCGGCTCGCGTACGGCCTGCCGATCGGCGGCGACCTCGATTACGCCGATGAGATCACGCTTGCAAAATCACTCGAGGGCCGCCGCGCCCTGTGACCGATCTAGAATGCGCGCTCGCGGATATCGCCGAAGTGCGCGAACGGCTGGCGATGGACCGCTCGGACTCAGGACATAGCGGTCGGTATAGCGAAAAGATGATAACTCAAATGATCCCAGCTACTCTGTTTTGACTCTAGTAATTCCCGCGCGGCTCGACACTCTGGCGGGCGTTCGCCTTGTCGAGGAAATGAACGCCATTTCCCCCGGGGAGACGGTCTCAGTCGATGTGCGCAGGATTTCAATTCTTGAGCCCTTCGCGATGCTATTCGTTTCCAGCGGCGCTCGGATTAGCCGTGCACGAGGCGTTCTATTTGATGTGCCCAATTCGGCCCGCCATTCTTACGCCGCGCACATAGGCCTTCTCGCGGAATTCGATCCGCTGTACTCGAGTATAGCTAGTGAGCCACCAAACGGCGAGAACTATATTGCTATACGAAGCATAACCACGCAGGAACTGCAAAGCGAGGCCAATGAAATTTCCGCCGCTTATCTTGGCGATGTAATAGAAAGGCAGTCGGTCCGAATCGCGCGCCTCCTTACGCGTTGCGAAAAAAGCGAACTGGTGAATGCTTTGACGTACTGTCTGCGGGAGATAATACGTAACTCTTTCGAGCATAGTGGCGCAGTTGAGGTTAGCCTGTGTGGCCAGTATCGCCAGTCCTCCGATCGAGTAGACGTTGCCTTTGCGGATCACGGGATGGGTATTAGGGCGTCTCTGTCGCGCAACCCGCGCGTAAGCGTATCCTCGGAGCTCGACGCGATAAAGGTCGCCCTGCTGCCAGGCATCTCTGGTACGGGGGGCCGGCGACCCAGGGGGAGGGCGGGTTCGGAAAACCCTTGGAGCAATTCTGGATATGGGCTCTATATGACTCAGCGAATTTGCCGCGACGGCGGTACCTTCACAATATGCAGTGGAAACTCGCTCGTTCGGCTAACTCAGGGGAACGAAATAGAACGAACGATAACTCCCGTAGGAACGGTTGTCGGCCTCAACATACAGCTAGACCGTCTTCGGGATCTCGAGAAAAAGCTCGCCCAGTTTCAGGCGGAAGGGGCAGTTATCTCAAGGATGTTAAAGGGAGCGGAGGTCAACGCCTCGCTCGCGTCGTTGTCGCTTCGCATGACGATTGACAAATCGGCAGGAGCGAAATAATGGCCGCTGGCTGGTGGTGTGAGCCGGATGAGTTAGACGACGCGCAGCAAAAAATCGCTGCTTTACCTTCCAGCGGCAGACACCTGATTACTGGCAAGCCGGGGTCGGGCAAGACCAATTTGCTCGTGTTGCGCGCTGCTTATCACATTCGTTCGGGGCATCCAAACATCAAAGTGCTCACTTGGGGGCGGCTGATTAGTGAGTTCATTGCCACGGGTTCGCAACAGCATGAACTTGACGAGTCTCAACTCACGACCTTCATGACGTGGGGCCAATCCGCCTTACGGGAAGCAAATGTTCGGATTGAGCTCAAAGGCGAATTTGAAGAGCAGATGAGACAACTCATGAGTGGACTTGAGGTTGCCGCAAATCAAGGCGCATTATCGCGCTACGACGCCATTCTTATCGACGAAGTTCAGGATTATCCGCCCGAAGCCCTATCGTTAATAGCATCACTAACAGAAAGATTGTTTTTCGCAGGCGACGAGCATCAACGAATTTATCAGGAGCATCGCACCCTTGAGTACGCAAGCGGGCTCGTTGATGAGACGATTTCACTCCCATTTCATTACCGAAATGGACATCAAATATGTCGTGTAGCGCAACACATTTATGACGAAAAAGACTATCTTGCTGCAAGTCGATACGACGAACGGTCCCTTCCCTCGCGCGTATCGTTACGTTGCTTCCCGTCTTTGAAGGCCCAAGTTGAACAGCTGGTTGTCGACCTTCGGGACCAGATGCGTACCTATCCGAACGAATGGCTCGGGGTGATGGTCCCGCTGAACAAGGATGCGGATAAGGTGGTTGAATTATTGCGCGAGTCTGAAGTTGAATCCTATTGCGAATTTCAGACTCGCACCGAGGGGAATGCGGTGCTCGAGGAGGAGCGTCCCATAATTGTTTCAACGATTCACGCCGCCAAGGGTCTGGAATATCGAGCGGCGCACATTCTAGCGATGGAAGGTATTGAACGCTTCCCATCTTCGAAACGTAGGAATATCGCGTATACCGCCGTGACGCGGGCAAAAACGAGTCTGTACGGCTACCACACCGAGCCAATTCAGAATTGGCTAAAGTCCGCTTTCCTGGCCGGAAGTGATCCGATTCCCCCGCCTACCCTGGTCAGCTTGTTTCGGTGAGGGCATCTGAACTACTCTGCATCGCCACGAGGCGTGAGCTCGCTTCTTACTTTGCTACACTGGACCCCCAAGGACTGAGACCAGAATCGAAATCGCTTTCGGATATCGTCGCTAGGCTGACACCGGGAAGTACGGTTTTCGAGTTTGGTAGAGAAAGCGTTGCGACCGGCGAACTACCACGAAGACTAATCGTGCGCGCGGACGACATTGAAGATTTCTTCGCGTGGGCCTCCACGTATATCGAGAACCTTTCACCGTTGACTGGGTTCACACAGGTTTGGTCCGATGAAGAAGTACTTGCGGATCGAAAACCGCCAGACATTCAGGGCCGTAAACTTTGCGCGATAATTGGTGCGGTGCTTATCGACGGACTCTTGCAGTCCAAGGCGCGGCTCAAGGTCCCGGACGCGATATTACCTGCAACACTCCGCACTCTGTCAATGGTATTCATGCAGTGCATTCTAGTTGGGAGTCCGTCAAACGAAATTTCTGGAGCTGCTTCGAGCTGGACGGTCATTCGCGATAGCCTTAACTCCCCCGAAATGTCGTTTCCAGTACAGAACGTCGTATCTTTCTGGGGGCAAGTGATTGAGGCAATTTGCTCTGGCGGAGCGCAACGTTCAGATCTAACGGTTGCCATTGAACGTTATATCAATTCCAGTTCCCGGGTAAATCCGTGGCAAGGAGCACATGCGGAACTGCTGTCTCTGAAGCTAGACGATATGTTCCAATTGTCGCGAGAAGAAAGAATGCGTTCGGTGGATACGCTGCTCGGCCGCATCGCGCAATCCAGAATCGGTGACGCGGAGAAATCCGCAATGGGCGGTTACGTGCTGTCACTTGTTGGTGACGGCGACTTCGCACTATGGTCTACGGCAGTTAGTACAAATACGTACGGCGGCATGTCGAGTTTGCCAATGTGGTTTGGGTTTTTCACTGCCGGAAGCGAGAAAACGAATATCCTTTCGTTCGGTCAATCATTGGGACGTAGGCTGCTTAATCTAGCGGAGTACCGCCAGGAAGATATTGACATTGATGCGCGCGAGTTGCAGATTAGCCGACGCTTAAGAACACGCGCGACATCGTCCATCGACTTCCCCGTCGCCACCTTCAACGTGCTCAAGGCGAAGCTCGCGCCACAGGTATGCGGTTGGTTCTCGATCCGTGATGCTTCGCCAGCCGTTCAACAGCCCTCTAAAGGGGTACCATCGCCTGAGCCACAGCAAGCGACTGCGCAGTTCAACGCAAAGCGTCTTCAAGACGCCAAGGCAGCCGCGGAGCGGCTTCTTTTGATGCTTACGAGTATCAGCATGGCTCCGCCCCAGGGGGAAAGCGTACGTGGTTCGTCAGGAGACGAACAATTAGAACTGGGTGTGAGGCAAAAACCCGCACCTCGCCGAGACAAAAAAAGGCGTTGAGCGGGGAGCAGTAGGCTCCAGCGGATTAAGATCGCGTACCCCCATTCGCTCGATGAGTCTCAATAACAATTCGAGACGATCTTTACAAAACTTGGTGGCAGGGCAAGCTCGCCCTCGCTTCGGGAATACATCGCTAGAACTAAAGCTACCGAAAACTCACGGTCGTTACTAACGTCACGCTCGCAAAATCACTCAAGGGCCGCCGAACCTTGTGAGCTTGCCGCAGATTAGACTTTGTGAACAAAGTTAGGGTGACCGATCTAGAACGTGCGCTCGCGGATATACCGAAGTGCGCGAACGGCTGGCGATGACTCAGCGATTCAAAGGGTACTCCGGCATCGCCGCGACGGCGTCGGGCCCGTTTGCGCTGGCCGCCGGCGTCGTGCAGTGGCTGCTGGTGCCCAGTCCCCAGAGTGCGCACGACGGACACCTCTACTTGCAATCCGGTTCCTCTGCTGCACAGCTGCAGCGCTGGTCAATTACGGCTCAATTGCGCACTGGTGAGCGATGCCAGCGCGCGCGAACGTTGGCAGACGCTCACGGTCGGGCTCGCAATCTTACCGGCGCTGATATTCGGCGCGGCGCTCTCGGTCGCGTTTCTGCGCAGCAATCTGTTCGGATACCTACCGGGGATTTGGTACGGCTGCTACGGTGTAGGTCTGTTCGCGTCGCGAACGATGATTCCGGCGCCGTTATGCCGATCGCCGCACTCTTTGCGATTGTGGGAATGGCGCTGCTCTTTACATCGCGGAGTCTCGCGCTAGCATGGTGGGTGTTGCCGATCGGTCTCGGTTTCGGGCAAGTTGTCATCGGCATAATCGTCGCCCGCGATCGAAGTGTGCGCACGTGAATCGGGTACCTGCGCTCGATCGCGTCTTCCACGAACGCGGCCGGTTAGCGCTCTGCACGACGCTGATCGCAAATCCGGACGGTATTTCATTTACGGCTCTGCAAGAAGCGTGCAGCCTCACTCATGGAAATCTAAATCGGCATCTGCATGCGCTCGCCGAAATTAACATCGTTGACATGCGTCGCAAAACCGGAGCCGGCCGGCCGCAAACCATTATCTCGATTACGCCTCAAGGGCGCGATCAATTTCTGGAATATATCGATGCATTGGAAACAATCGTGCGCAAAGTGCAATCTGCTGCCGAGCCGGGCGCGTCGTCGAATCGGCTGGCTACAACCTAACAACCGCATCGGCGGTCCGAATCTCGCCCGATTGCAGTACGTCGCAATATACGCCCATCAGGTTGCCTCGATGTTGCGCTACCGCGCGAAGAACCCGCGGGTCGGGCTCGCCGGTCTGGATGTCGTAGGTGGGAGTTACGCAGCGCTGGATGCCCGAGCGAACCTGCAGGCGGACCTCGCCAACCTGTAAGGCAGAGCCGATCAACGCGGTTTCGTTCGGAAGATCGGCGTTCTGCGCACGTGCGAAGATGTTCGGCCGAAAGCGGAGCGGTTCCAACGCATAGCCGACTAGCACCGATAGCTCGTCGAGCCAACGATCGAATAGCAGTGAGACGGGTGCCGCATCGAAGTATCGCTCGTCGGCCTCGGCTCGATAATCGAGTACGATTCCCGGAGCAAATGTCCGCGCACGATCGACCCGATCGGTCGTGTGAAGGCGAGAGTTTTCTTTGCCTCGATAGGGTTTTCCGACGCGCGCACTTCCACTTTCGACATATAACGCTGAAGTGCGGTCGCCCGCGAGACCGTCGCCTGCAACTGCTGTTCGGTTGAGCTCCTCGGCGCGCAGACTCTTGATCGGATAGCGCCAGATAGATTCGATGCGGCCGAGAACGGGCATTCGCGGTTTTTCTATAGGAAGCGGCTCGAACCCTCAAGAAAACGCGGCGCAATGAGTTTATTCGCCGATACCTCACCATTTCGACCGCTGGGTTTGGGCGAGATGTTCGATCGCGCGATCACCGTGTACGTTCGCAATTTCGTCGCGTTTTCGGCAATTCTGCTGGCGCTGCTCATTCCGATCTCGGTTGCGGAGTACGCATCGGTCGCCAATCAGCACCAGGGCGCGTCGCTTGCCGCCGTGCTGCAGCAGATTCAGCATCCCGAGAAGTCTCACGGGAAGACGCCGCCGCCGACGGTGCCGTTCTCTCCATGGCTGCTCGGCGTCGTGGTGTTGTCGCTCTTCCTCACGCCGTTTGCGAACGTTGCGGTCGCGGCTGCGGTTGCTGCGGTGTACTTCGGCAAAGCGATCGACTGGCGCGCATGCTACCGGGCCGCTTTTGCCCGCTGGCCGGCCATTCTCGTGTTAACCCTGCTTCAAATGGCAACCCTCGGCGCCTTTATTTTTGGCTTGGGAATAACCGTAGGAATCGTGAGCTTCCTGGGGATATTCGCCTTCGCCGCTTCGCCCGTGCTCGGGGCGGTCGTTTTCGTCTTTGCTGGATTGCTCTTTATCGCGTGGATGCTCGCGCTCATGCTTGCGGTACTGGCGATCTTTTTCGCATTCGATTCGCTGGTAATCGAGCAGACCGACATTGGGACGGCTTTCAGCTCGGGATTTACTCGAATATTTGCGCGCACCGAACTTGGCAAAGCGGCGCTGGTGGGCTTGAGCCTGCTGGCAATTGAATTTGGGATTTTGATCCTGATCACTGGTGTTCAAGCGCTGACCCTGCTCTTCGTCAAATCGGAGGCACTCAGCGTGCTGCTCGCAAGCCTGGTCAGCTTAATTTCGACGGCGTTCACCGCCGTACTCGTTGCGGTCTACTACTTCGATGTCCGGGTGCGCCGCGAAGGGCTTGACATGCAAATCGGTCTGCAGCAAATCGCGAGTGATGCATCGGTTGTAGGGTGATCTTGCGCGGCGCACTCGTGCCGCTGTTGGCGCTTACGCTCGGCCTTTCGCCGCTGCAGCATCGGTGGGTCGCGGCAAATCAGCACGCCAAACCGTTTACCGCAACGATGCATGCAATTACACGAGATGCCGGCGCCACGGCGCGACCGCCGCAAGACCCGCGCAGCGTAGCTGCGCGGATCGTCAGTAACCATCGCCGTTACGATTTTGCACTATTTCAAAGCACGCCGTCGCAAACGTGGTGGGGCCGGTTTTGGGCGTGGGCCGGCGCTCAGTGGGATCGCTTTTGGAAACTCACATTTGGCCGCCTGCGCGTCTCACGCGGTGCGGGTTCGGCGTTCGGCTTTCTGCTCTTGACGCTGGCCGGGCTCGGTGTCCTGGGGTTTGGACTGCGGCTGTTAGGAGCCGTTGAATTTCGCAAACAAAAGCCGACCGCAACCTCAACTGCGCTG
>JALYVT010000212.1 GCA_030853105.1 Vulcanimicrobiota bacterium | reverse complement strand
CGGGCCTTCGATCGAAAATGGCTTTTATTACGATTTCGATCGCGCCGAGCCGTTCACGCCGACTGACCTTGAACGCATCGAGCAGCGGATGCTGGAGATTGTGCGCGCCGACTACCCCATGACCGGGCAGGAAGTCAGCCGCGAGCAAGCCATCGAGCGGTTTACCGGCAATCCCTATAAGGTCGAACTCGCGCGCGATATCCCCGATGATCAAAAGATCACGCTGTATACCATCGGCGAGTTCACCGATCTGTGCCGTGGCGGCCACGCACCGACCACCGGCGCAATCGGCGCAGTCAAACTCATGAGCGTCGCCGGCGCCTATTGGCGGGGTGATGAGCACAAGCCGATGCTCCAGCGCATCTACGGCACCGCATGGAACACCCAGGCCGAACTCGATGAGTATCTGCACTTCTTAGATGAAGCCGCCAAGCGCGATCATCGCAAGCTCGGCGCCGAACTCGATCTGTTCTCGGTTGAGGAAGCGGCCGGCGGCGGCCTCATCTTCTGGCATCCGAAAGGCGCGGTCATGCGCGGAATCGTCGAGAACTTCATTCGCGAGGGGCTGCGCGAGCGCGGCTATCAGCCGGTCGTAACCCCGCATCTGGTCAGCGAAAAGTTGTTTGAAACATCCGGCCATCTTGAAAACTTCGCTCATGGGATGTTCGGCCCGCTCGAAGTCGAGGAACAGCGGTTTCGCCTGAAGCCGATGAACTGCCCAGGCCACATCCTCATTTACAAATCGCAGATGCGCAGCTACCGCGATCTGCCGTTGCGCTACTCCGAGTTCGGCACAGTCTATCGCTTCGAGCGCAGCGGAACATTGCACGGCCTCACTCGCGTACGCGGCTTTACGCAAGACGACGCGCATCTGTTCTGCACGACCGACCAACTCGGCGCCGAGTTCGAACAAACTCTCGAAGAAGCGCTGCGCTTGATGAAAGCGTTCGGTTTCAGCCAATTTGAATATTTTCTGTCCACCCGTGAACCGCAGTTGCGCAACGCCAACGACCCGATCGCCGAAGATGCAATCCGCGGTGCGCTTGAAAAGTACCAGCTTCCGTACAGCGTTGATGCGGGCGGCGGCGCATTCTATGGGCCGAAACTCGATATCAACCTGCAAGATGCGATCGGCCGCAAATGGCAACTCGGCACCGTGCAGGTTGACTTTACGCTGCCCGAACGCTTCGACCTTAAATATCGCAGCAGCGACGGCGATCTGCGCCCGGTCATGATTCATCGCGCGCTGGCCGGGTCGCTCGAACGTTTCTTCGGCTTGCTCATCGAGCACTTCGGCGGAAACTTTCCGGCCTGGATTGCACCGGTTCAGGCGGTCATTACGCCGATCTCCGAGCACCAGCTTGAATACGCTAACCAGGTTCGCGATCGACTCATGTCATGCGGTTTTCGCGTCGAGGTCGATGCGTCGAATGAAAAGCTCGGATACAAGATTCGGCATTGGAAGACGCAAAAGCTTCCGTACATCTTGGTTGTCGGAAAGCAAGAAGCTGCCGACGCAACGCTCGCCGTAAACGAACGCGGCGTCGAAGCCAAGCGCGCACCGATCTCCATCGATGAGTTTGTGCAAGAACTTACGGCTAAAGTAGAGAGCAAAACGTGATCGACAAACGCATTCTTTTCGCCGGCGCAGCATTCGCACTGGCGGCCTGTTCGGGAAACTTCAGCAACGGCACAAGCCTGCCCGGCGGCGTCACGCCGCCGCTCAATGGCAACTCCATTCCGGCGCCGTTTGCAAGCTCATCGCCGGGTACCGCTGCAACCGCGCTGCCGAAAGGCGGCATAATCAAAGGCAACACCGGAACCTTCAGCGTCGCCGATGCATCCGGCGGTTTGCAGTGTCCGACGATCGATGGATACGGATGCGTTCTAAGTTTCAATCTACCAACGCCCGCACCAACGACGAATCCCAAATCGAAACATACAAAATCGAAATCGACGCCGTCTCCAAGCCCAACCCCGACGCCGGCACCGACTCTCACACCGACACCGACGCCGATCCCCACCGCCGCACCAACCATCGTCGGAGTGCTGCCCGGCGGTTCATTCGTAACCCCGCCGCCGAGTGCAGCGACCACGGCGTCCGCTCTCGCGTTGACCGGTGATACCGTGTCCATCACGCTGAATCCAAAACCCAAAGATGCGCCGAAAATGACCGATCCCGATCCTACGGCGCTTGCCACCACCGCATTGATGGATGTGCGGCTGATCGCATCGGCGCCGTTCATTATAAACGGCGATGCGCGCATGCAATTCACGCTTCCCAAAGAGCAGATTCCCGGCCGCGGTTTTGCAATTCAAATCTTCTCCGATTCAGAAGGCAAGCACCACAAGCACACCTACGCGCCGCTCTATGCCGCATCGAAATCAACCCTCGATCAGCAAACCCTCACGTTCAACTTTACCCCGCCCAGCACCACACTTCCAAAGGGCCAAGCCTTTCTGATCGTGCTCTACGGCGACGAAAAACCCAGCGCCACCGCGAATCCGCACGCAAGCGCGTCCCCATCTGCCGCCCCGGCCACCGTGCCAACCGCGATCCCCAGCGCATCTCCGGCACCACTCCCCTCGCCTAAGCACTTCTAGTCTCCTATTAAGCACTTCTAGTACTCCTGTCATCCTGAGCGTAACCAGCACCCTGTCATCCTGAGCACGTTTACCTCTGTCATCCTGAGCAGGATTCGCCGTGCGAATCCGTAGTCGAAGGACGCTATAGAAAGCGACTGCATTGATCTCTGCATTTCGTGAGTTGACCAGCGCACAGCGCAAAACGTTTCTCGCGAGCTTTCTCGGCTGGACACTTGATGCGTTTGACTTTTTTTTGGTCACGTTTGTCGCTGCGAAAATCGCAACCGATCTGCATCGCAGCATTCCCGAAGTTTTCGGCGCGGTCACGCTTACGCTGATGATGCGTCCGCTCGGCGCGCTGATTTTCGGATACTTCGCTGATAAATACGGCCGCCGCGTTCCACTCATGGTCGACATCGCGCTGTTTTCGCTGATCGAACTGCTCACCGCATTCTCGCCCAACTTCACGATTTTCTTAATCTTACGCGCACTCTACGGCGTTGCAATGGGCGGCGAATGGGGCCTGGGCGCGGCGCTCGCAATGGAAGCGCTCCCGCCAAAATCTCGCGGTCTCTTTTCGGGCATTCTGCAAGAAGGCTACATGGTCGGCTACCTATTGGCTGCACTGGTCTTCGGGTTCACGTTCAGCGCAATCGGCTGGCGCGGCATGTTTCTGATCGGCGTCTTGCCGGCGATCTTGATCTTCTTCATCCGCAAGCATGTTCCCGAATCGCAAGTCTGGATCGCCCGCGCGCACGTGACGCTTGCAAATAAAACGCAAGCCGTCGTTTCAACCTTAAAGTCGCAGTGGATCCTGATCGTGTACGCGGTGCTGTTTATGGCCGCGTTTAACTACATGTCGCACGGCACGCAAGAC
>JALYVT010000211.1 GCA_030853105.1 Vulcanimicrobiota bacterium | reverse complement strand
GCGATTACGCTATTTGCAATCGCGGTCGGCGCTCCGTTTGGAATTGCGGTTGGAATCTTTCTTTCGCAGCTGGCGCCCAAGCGGCTCGCTGAGATTATGAAACCATCAATTGAGATATTGGTTGGCATACCGTCGGTCGTCTATGGGTGGCTGGGCCTGACACTACTGGCGCCGCTTATTCGTGAACACCTCGGGGGCTTGACCGGCTTCGGCGTGCTCACGGCCGGTATCGTCCTTTCGATCATGATCCTTCCAACGGTTATATCGCTTTCGGAAGATGCGCTTCGCACCGTCCCGATTGCGCTGAAAGAAGGTTCGATGGCGCTCGGAGCAACCCGCTGGCAGACGATTGCAAACGTTCTGCTTCCGGCCGCTCGCAGCGGCTTAACGGTCGCGATTATCTTAGGCATCGCGCGCGCTATTGGTGAAACTTTGGCGGTTCAAATGGTGATCGGCAACAGCACGATTTTGCCGAAGTCGCTGCTGAGTCCGACCGCCGCCCTGACGACCGAAATCATCACCGATATGGGGAGTGCGCCGCAAGGCTCGGTGCTCTATCACTCGTTGTTCTCCATGGCGTTCTTGCTCTTACTCATTGCGATGGGGCTTATCTTGGCGGTTCGCTATGCCGCGCGGCGGGCCGCCTGATGGCCGCAATCTTACCAAGGATCACTGCCCGCAAGAGCGCTGCGCGTAATCGCCGACTCGCCGACCGACTGATGACCAGCGTGTTGTGGATCGCGGCGCTGAGCATTATGCTGCTGCTGATCTTTTTCATTGGGTACATCTTTTATCTCGGGGCCGGATCGGTATCGTGGCATTTCCTAACCGCTCCGCCGAGTGAGATTGCGGCCGGCGGAGGCATCGGCCCTGAGATATTCAATTCATTTTATATTTTGTTCTTAACCCTCATATTCACGGTCCCGATCGCGACGGCAGCCGGAATCTATCTGCAAGAGTATGCGCGTCCGGGACGCTTTACGGGTTTGGTGCAGTTCTCTGCCGAGTCACTTGCTACGATTCCGTCAATCGTCATGGGCTTGTTCGGGCTGATCATCTTTGTCACGGTGCTGGGGTGGAAGTTTACCGCGCTCGGCGGAGCGCTAACTTTAACGCTGCTCAACTTACCGGCCCTGATGCGCGTCACCCAAGAGGCGCTTGCGAGCGTTCCGGATGCGTATCGCGAAGGGTCGATGGCGATCGGTGCGACCAAATGGCAGACGATCCGCAAGGTCGTGCTGCCGAGTGCAATCGCGCAGCTTACCACCGGGATCGTGCTGGTTGCCGGCCGAATTTTCGGCGAAACAGCCGCCCTAATCTACACGGCAGGCACAAGTGTATCGGCCGGTAAATCGGCGTTTGACCTGAATCCGTTTCACACCGCCGAGACGCTCTCGGTTCATCTGTGGTACACCCACTCTGAAGGACTCGTTCCGGATGGTGCGGCAGTTGGAAACGGCTCGGCGCTGGTGCTACTTGCGATGGTGTTGCTCTTCAACATCGGCGCGCGCATTCTCGGCCGCGTGTTGAGCAAACGGTTGACTGGAAAGTGACGACGATGTTCGCGACCCCAACCCCGGCGCAGGACCCGATCAAAGCCGCAAAGCTGCGAATCGAAGATCTCGACGTCTATTACGGAGATTTTCAAGCGATCAAACATGCCACGCTGGATGTGCCGGAAAATCGCGTGACCGCGCTGATCGGTCCATCCGGCTGTGGAAAGTCGACCTTTATTCGTGCCCTGAATCGAATGCACGATCTCGCGCCGGACGTTCGAGTCGATGGCCGCGTGACCTTAGACGGTGAGAACATCTACGACCCGAACGTCGATCCGGTTACGATTCGGCATCGCATCGGTATGGTGTTCCAGCGTCCCAACCCGTTTCCGAAGTCGATTTACGAGAATGTCGTCTACGGTCCGAAGATTCACGGCCAGAAGGATCGCCGAAAACTCCAAGAGATCGCCGAGCGCAGCCTGCGCAATGCCGCGCTGTGGGATGAGGTCAAGGATCGGCTGCACGATTCGGCGCTCGATCTTTCAGGCGGCCAGCAGCAGCGATTGTGCATTGCACGCGTGCTCGCGGTCGAGCCGGAGGTGATTCTTATGGACGAGCCCGCGTCGGCTCTCGACCCAATCGCGACTTCGAAGATCGAAGATTTGATCGGCGAGTTGAAAAAAGCCTATACCGTTGTGATCGTCACCCACTCAATGCAGCAGGCAGCGCGCATCTCCGACTATACGGCGTTCTTTTTGCTCGGCGACCTTATCGAGATTGCAAAAACGCGCGAAATGTTCACCAATCCACGCGACAAGCGAACCGAAGATTACATCACCGGCAGATACGGATAGCTTAAGCAGCCTTTAAGTCCACCTTAATCTTCCTCGGGCTACACTAAGCCCTATGAACTCGCAAAAGTTGACGGGCCTACTCGCGCTGGGTATTTTGGTTATGCTCGGCGTCGCGCCGGCGCTGGCGCAAACGACTCCAGTCCCGTCCCCGTCATCATCTCCTCGTCCCAAACTTTCCAACTCGCTAAGCACGAGCGGGTCGATTCGGATGTACTACTTTACTCGGTCCAATCTTATTCAGAACGCCGGAAATCCGAATCGAACAGCCTTCAACTTCGGCGGTAAGCTCCACGCCGATTATCGCTTAGGTGATACACTAACGATCGGTGCATCGTACTTCGGCGCCGAACCATTCGGCGCAAACGGGACCAACCCGCAGTTCAACGGTAAGATCGACAACACGTTGCCCGGTTTCGAGCTGAGCACGCTCGGTGAAGCCTATCTGCAATTCAAAACCAAGTCTGTTTATGCGAAACTCGGCAATCAAGTTATCAACACGCCGTGGGCGAATGCTTCAGACTCAAGAATAAAGCCGGTTGCGTTTCAAGGGATCGATACGAACTTCCAGCTTGATCCGCATCTTGGCATCGGACTGACTCGTATGACGCAGTTCGAGGGTCGCACGAGTTCGAACTTCGACAAAAGCACGTTGTTAACAAGCCGACCCGACGGCAATCCGTCGTATCCGATATACAGTACCAACGGGTTTTTTCTGGCAAACGCAACCTACAAAACAAAACAGGTCAGCATCTCGGCAAACGACTACAGTTTTCTCGATATCGGGAACCTGCTGTATTTGGAAGCGAAGAGTCAGCTTGCGCCGAGTTCGCCGCTCAAACCGTTTCTTGCGCTGCAATATGCCTCCGAGCGGCAGACCGGCCGTGCGCTGGTTGGCATCATCAACAACAGCACGTTCGGCGGACAGCTCGGTGCGAGTCTTGGCAAGAATATCGATATCGCGGCAAGCTTTGATACCTCGCCTTGGCAGACGGCGAACATAACGGCGGGGTCATGCGCCGCAGCCGGAGCCGGATATTTCCTTCCCGTCGGTGGCACCGCAAACTGCCAAAATCTCGGCGGCGTTTACCGGATCTACTATGGCGGAATCGCATCGCCGTACAC
>JALYVT010000210.1:2452-3502 GCA_030853105.1 Vulcanimicrobiota bacterium | reverse complement strand
TCGATCCGTCCAAAAACACATCACCGCCGATAAACGGTAATCCAAGTTCGTAAGCGAGCTCTGGATCCGGTTCGCAGATCTTTGGATACCATTTCGCCGGTAGCGCGCGTAACGCATCGATTTCGCGCCCATACTCGTCGCGCCTAAAGCCTACGAGTTGCGCATGAAGATGAAGCGCGCCGTGTGAGAGCGCCAGATCAGTCGCACGTTTTTCCGCGGCACGTTTCAGCTCAATTGGCAGGGCGGCGAAAAACGCCGCCTGTGCTTG
The DNA here is from genome assembly GCA_030853105.1 of Vulcanimicrobiota bacterium. GTDB lineage: Bacteria > Vulcanimicrobiota > Vulcanimicrobiia > Vulcanimicrobiales > Vulcanimicrobiaceae > JALYVT01. The sequence continues at coordinate 3,234 of JALYVT010000210.1, read as the reverse complement.
CCAGTTTGCCGACAGCGACAATTTTCCGGTCGGCACGCCGCCCGCGTCGAGTTGAACACCCTCTGCCTGCGCGGACAAATTGAGCCACGCGAACGTCTTGCGATTGACGATGCAGGAATGACCGTCGATCCGCGTCAGCATCGCGTAAGAATCGGGAAAACCGCGTTCGAGCGGCGCCGCATCCGCAAGCCGCCCATCAAGCCATTCGCTCTCATCGTAATTTCCGGCTAGAACGAATCGCTGCGACGGCAAGCGCAAGACGGCCTCGCAGTAGTCGTCGTAGCTGCGGGTCGCGCCAAGGTGGCGCTCATCCAGCAAGTATCCGGTATCGGTGACGTGAACGTGACAATCGGCGAACGCCGCGAGTACGGTTGCCCCGTCAAGGTCGATGCGTTCGGTCCCCGCGCCCGCGGAGCCCGGATCGATGCTTGCGATGAGCGTGCCGTCGACGACGAAGCCGGGACTGCGAGAGTAGCTCTGCGTTCCCGGGTCGTAACGATAGACACGGCCATTCTCAAAGAGTTTCACAAAGAGGACCATTGCATGTCAACCCGCCGCTTTCTTGTCGGCCTCGGCACCGGAATCACATTCGGCTACGCGGCATATCGCACAATGCAGGCCGTAGCCGAGTTGCGCAAGCCGTCCGAGCGGCTCCCAAAAGATGCCGCGCGCTACGGGCGGCTGCGCCGCGGGCTGGCCGTTAGCGCGATCCTGCGATCGTTCATTGGAACAGCGGCGTTCGCTTATGGCGGCGGTGCGGAACTCCTCGACCGCAGGACGAA
>JALYVT010000210.1:0-2442 GCA_030853105.1 Vulcanimicrobiota bacterium | reverse complement strand
ATGGCTGCGCCCGGCAACCTTCGCGGCTGCGGCCGGTGTGCTGGGGGCGCTGGCTGACCTGCCGATTGAGTTCGTCGAAGGCTACGCGGTCGAGTGCCGCTACGGCATGACCGAACAGAGCGTGAATAGCTGGCTAGCAGAGCGGGCCAAAGAGATTGGAATCGGCACGGCGCTTACCAGCGTCCTCGCCGGCGCATTCAGCGCGCTCCTCGTAAAGGCGCCGCTGCGTTGGCCGCTGATTTCGAGCGCCGGGGCGTTTCCGTTGTTTGTGCTTGCAAACGTGATCGTGCCGCTCTACATCATGCCGCTCTTTAACAAGTTCGAGCCGCTAACCGGACCGCTTGAAAATCGGCTGCGCACTCTGGCGGCTCGATACAATGTCGGCGATGCGCAGATACTGCGCGTCGATATGAGCCGCCAAACCAAAAAAGCCAACGCCTACGTTACTGGTGTCTTTAATACGCATCGAATAGTGATCGGCGACACACTTCTAGAAAACTTCACCGAGTCGGAGGTCGAGTTCGTCGTCGCGCATGAACTCGGTCACTACGTCAGCAAGGACAGCTGGCGAATCATCGGAGTCGGCGAAATCACGACCCTACTAACGTTCCTGGCATCAAATGCCGCGATCCCAGGCTCGCAGCGCTCGCGTTTTGGCGAACCCGGCATGCTGATTCGCCTCTACTTTTGGATAACGGTTTTCTCGCAGCTCCTACGACCCGCGCTGCTCGCATTTATGCGTTCGCGCGAATGGGCCGCCGACGAGTTCGCAGTCACGACCACGCGCAAACCCGCAATCGGCGCCGTCGCCTTCGAACGCCTACGCGACCAAAATCTGGCCGAAGACGAACAACCAGCGTGGTATGAGTTCTTCTTCGGCTCACATCCTTCGCTCAAAGCCCGAATCGCCGCACTGCGCTCGATACAAGATGACTTAGGGACGTAAAATGAGCCAGTCGGCTAGGTCGGTCTTTTGCACCGAGTGGTCCAAAGCGGCGAGTTCTTGACGAAACTCGCCGAAGGTGCCGGCCGCTTCGGCGAAGGCGTCGTGTTTGTGAATTGATTCGTAGTTGACTTGCGATGCGGCAACGAACGCGGAGTCGGGGAAATCGGCGAACATATCGAGCGTTCGCGCTAAAATTCCGCGAGTCACATCCTCGACGAACTTCGGATTGTGATGGGCCTTGTTGACCACGAAAAATTCATCCGGCCGCTTGAGCAAATCGTAGGTTTCGCTCGACATCGAATTTTCGACGATCTCAACTAGGTCTTCGGCCCGAATCGAATCCTGGAAGGGCGCATCTGCTCCGATCAAAACCGACCCTTTGCCGCGTTGGTTGTGGGTGGCGACCGGAAGTGCATCGAGCGCACGCCGCGCTTCATTCTCCGAGAACCCGGCCTCGATCAGCTCGCGCATGCTGTGCTCGCGGATCATCAACTGCGCGCATGGACACGCGGTCATGCCTTCTGCTTCAACGCCGATTGCTCGCCGCGAACCCTCCGCGTCAGCGTGAGCGACTCCAATGAGCGTATACATCTCCTGGCTGCGCTTTCCGCTAACCGGCGTCCAGCGCTCAAGTCCAAAATCCGCGCGCAGACGCACATCGGCACGAATCGCGGCTTGCGACTGAACGATTCTGTTTGCAATCGCCTCAACGAGACGCTCGATTCGGGCTGGGGCGTCATCGGCAGCCAATACATCTAACGCCGCCTCTTCGAGAATCTCCGAGAAGCGCGACATGTGGACGCCGGCTTTGTCGGGCGCAAGGTCGGCCACCATCGAAAACTCGCCGTTGAAGACCTGCTCCCTATCGTCGACGATCAGCCTTATAATGCGGCGTACGCGCGAAACCCCGACCCGACCTAACGACAACCGAACTTCGGGCGCTTCTTCTTGGCGATTTGCAACGAAATGCAGCGAGCGCGCCTTGCGTCGGATTCCATCCCCCGAAAACGTCGTCGCCAGTTGTTCGGCCGACTTTCCGGTACGAGTGTCGAGCAGCTCGGGAGCAATCTCGGCGAGCGGGACGATGTTGTAGCCGCGTTCTTCCATTTTGGCATGAGCGAAATCGCTATCGACATAGAGCACGTCGATGTCGATCGGCCGAGCGGCCAGTTTGTGCGAGTGTGCTCGGCCGACCGCGCTTTCAACGGCTGTAGCAAACCGCTCGAACTCGGCGCGGTTGAGCGAGGTTCGCAACTTCGCGGCGATATTGAGAAAGAGTGGGCCTGCGGCTCCGCCCGCAGGGAGGGTTTCATAGAACGACGAGACTGCCTCGACCTCGGCCTTCGCGCGCAAACGCTGCAGGGCGGCGAGAATATTGGCTTGACGGTCGCCGAGGTTCGATCCGAGGCCGATGTAGATTTGGTGCAAGGTGCCTTCGCCTTTGGCCGCTTGCGCCGCGACTCCTAGCGCTCTGCGAGCAGCAGCTTAATCTCCGC
>JALYVT010000209.1 GCA_030853105.1 Vulcanimicrobiota bacterium | reverse complement strand
AAATGGCAAGGTATCGTGCAGCTCGGCCGGACGATCGACAAAGCCAAGGCGACCGCGCACGGCAACATCGGCGAGTACCACTATGACTGCCCGATGGACAAAGCCATATTCGCATTCCTCGGCATGAACCACCAGGGCTTGCTCGACGCAGTTAAGAGTGCCAAGGGCGATGCTGATATTGAAAGCTACACCAAGCCATTTGTCGACAAGAAGTCGGCTCAAGAGATCGAGGACTGGAATAAGTCCTATGTGAACACCTCGCCGACTGGAGAGTCACTCAGCTACATGACCGAGTTCCGCAAGAAGGTCGCGCCAGACCGCGATGATGTTACGACCTGGCCCGACGTGCTGGATTTAGATGAGGGCCGCAGCGTTCCCAAACGGGCCGTTCACGCCTGATAACTATTCGGGCGGTCGTCGAATACGACGGCACCGCCTTTAGCGGGCTGCAGTGGCAACCGCAACTGCGCACCGTCGCGGGAGAGTTGCAACGCGAACTTTCGGCTTTGCTGAATGAATCGGTTGCAATCACCGCGGCGGGGCGCACCGACGCCGGGGTACATGCTACCGGTCAAGTCATCTCATTTCGAACTGCCCGCACTTTCCCGTTCGACCGAATGGCGCTCGCGCTGAACGCCGCGTTGCCGGAGAGCATCTCGGTGCGCGATGTTGCAGTATTGAGCGAAAAGTTTTCGGCGCGCTTCTCGGCGCTCGACCGAACGTACATCTATGTAATTCTCAATACACGGCATCGATTGGCGCTCTCGGCCCGAACCGCATATCATGTTTATGACAAACTCGACATCGATAAAATGCGCGCGGCAGCGGAGTACTTTTTGGGCGAACAAGACTTTCGTTCTTTTTGCGGCAGCCTTCCCGAGAGCGGGCCGACCATGCGATGCGTGAAATCACTTGCAGTTCGCCGACAGGGCGATTTGGTCGTCATCACCATCTGCGCGGACAGCTATCTGCATCGAATGGTTCGCAACATCGTCGGAACGCTCGTCGAATGCGGTCGCGGGCGGCGTGAGCCGGATTCTATTCCGGCGGTTTTGGCGGCCCGTAATCGGCCATCCGCCGGCCATAGCGCTCCGGCGCGCGGGCTCTATTTAGCGGGGGTGCGCTACGCCGACTTCGATTCGTTCAAACTCCCGCCCGGCGTGGCTTCGCAGGAGTAAGCAGGCAGGCAGCGGCGTTACTAAACCCGGATATTCGCGTGTCTAGCGCGAAGATATGTGGAGAATCAGTCAACCGAGGAGACCATCGTGACCCAGACCGGCACCCAAACCGTCAAGCGCGGGCTCGCGCAAATGCTCAAAGGCGGCGTCATCATGGACGTCGTGACGCCCGAACAGGCGCTCATCGCGCAAGACGCCGGCGCAGTTGCCGTAATGGCGCTTGAGAAGATTCCGGCCGACATTCGCGCCGATGGCGGGGTGGCGCGCATGAGCAGCCTAGGCCTGATCCAGCGGATTATGGATGCAGTCACGATTCCGGTTATGGCGAAGTGCCGAATCGGCCACTTCGCTGAAGCGCAGGCGTTGCAAGAGCTGGGCGTCGATTTCATCGATGAGTCCGAAGTGCTCACTCCGGCCGATGACAAGTATCACTGCGCGAAACTCGACTACAAGACGCCGTTCGTCTGCGGTGCCCGTGATTTAGGCGAAGCGCTGCGTCGAATCGCCGAGGGCGCCTCGATGATCCGCAGCAAAGGCGAAGCCGGCAGCGGCAACATCGTCGAAGCCGTGCGGCACATTCGCACGATCACCGATGCGATCAAAGAATTGACCGTTCTTCCGAAAGAAGAGCTAGTTGTGCGCGCGCGCGATCTGGGTGCGCCGCTCGATCTTGTGCAGGACGTTGCCAAAAATGGAAAGTTGCCGGTCGTGCTGTTTTGCGCCGGCGGCGTTTCGACACCGGCGGACGCTGCGCTGATGATGGCGCTCGGCGCCGAAGGCATCTTCGTCGGAAGCGGTATCTTCAAGTCAAACGATTCTAAAGCGTTTGCAAAAGCGATTGTCGATGCGACCACTCACTTCACTGATCCGAAGGTGGTCGTGGCGGCGAGCAAATCGCTCGGTGAATCCGAGGCGATGAAGGGTATCGATCTGCGCGGCCTCGCCGAAAACCAACTCCTGGCTTCACGAGGAAACTAATGCCGGTCGGCGTTCTGGCGATCCAAGGCGACGTCGTCGAACACGTTGCCGCGCTCGGTCGCGTGGGCGCCGAGGTGATCGAAGTCAAGTCGGCGGCCGAGCTTGAGCAGGTAGCGGGTCTGATTATTCCTGGCGGCGAGTCGACTACCGTTATGAAGCTGCTCGATCGGTTTGGTCTGGGCAGACTCATCGTCGAGCGTGTTAGGGCCGGGATGCCGCTATGGGGCACCTGCATGGGCATGATCGTCGCCGCCCACGACGTTGCCGACTTGGACCAGCCGACGCTCGACCTGATCGATATCACCGTTCGGCGGAATGCCTTCGGGCGCCAGAACGACTCGGCGGAGTTGCCGCTAGCAATTCCCGCTCTCGGCGAACAGCCGTTCCCGGCAATCTTTATTCGCGCTCCTTGGATCGAACGCGCCGGCAGCGGTGTCGAGGTGCTGGCTAGCCGTGACGGGCACGGTGTTCTCGTGCGCCAAGGCAATGTGCTGGGATCGTCATTCCATCCTGAACTCAGCGGGGACTGCCGGCTTCACGCGTACTTTTGCGAGATGATTCGTGCGACAAACGTAGGGAAGCCGACCGCCGCCGCATAATCTTTCCGAGCAATGAGTTCGAGCGCACCCGACCTGGAAGCTATTCCGGCAGTCGAACCGCTGATCACCGATGTGATCGCGACGACGGCCTTAGCAGCGCACGCTTATTTGTCCGCCGATTCTGAAAAGGCGCCGGATATCAGCGACGCGCAGATCGCGATCGATGTGGCAGCGTTCGCGTTCGAAAGCATCAAAGACCGATTGAGGCCCGAGCAGCGGTTGGCAATCACCCAGATGCTGACCGAGACCCGACTGACCTTCATCAAGAAACGGGGCGTATAATGCGCCTCGCTTTCGTAGCGGTTTGAGTATGAGCGAAGTGCTCGTTCTAAACTTTACCTATGAAGCGCTGAACATCACCAACTTTCAGCGTGCGGTGAAATTGCTATTCTCCGGGAAGGCCGAGATCGTTCACGGCGCCGACCGTATGCTGGTCTCGCCAAGCTTTGAGATGCGGATGCCTTCGATCATTCGGATGCTGTACTACATTAAGCGCCCGATGCAGCGCGTCGCGCTCACAAAGAAAAACATCCTGATCCGCGACGACCACATGTGTCAGTACTGCGGTGTGCGCAACGACAAGCTGATGACGGTAGATCATATCATCCCGAAGAGCAAAGGCGGCCCATCGACTTGGGAGAACCTTGTCTGCGCATGCATGCTCTGCAACAATCGCAAGAACAATCGTTCACCCGAACACGCCAACATGAAGTTGCGCCGCAAACCCAAGCAGCCGAAATACATTCCGTGGATTCAAGTCAAGCGCAACACCCTGCCCGATGAGTGGTATAAGTTCCTGTTCCT
>JALYVT010000048.1 GCA_030853105.1 Vulcanimicrobiota bacterium | reverse complement strand
TTCCGCGCTGTGCGGTGCTTGTGCGTCGGATTGATCGCCGAAATAGATAGTTTGGAAACCGGCTGTGGAGTCACTCGCAGCGATCAGCTCTTCTGCCAGGCGGTGATCGCAGAGTGCGTGGCGGATTTGCGCCTTCTCGATCATGTACCGCAGTTCGCCGGCACGGTAGAGCGGCATGGTGGATACGGCGACGGCGCCGGCTTTCACGACGGCAAACCAGCAGGCCGCCAGCATCGGCGTATTTGGCGCACGCAGCAAAACCCGATTGCCGGGTTGCACGCCCATCTCGTTCACCAGTACGTTAGCGATTTGATTGGCCTTACGCAGCAAGTCGGCGTACGTCCACATAATACCCGGGGCGAGAATACACCGCCGTTCGCCGTTACCTTCAACTACATGACGATCAAGCAAACGTTGCGCGCAGTTTAGCTGCTGCGGATAGTGAAACTCTGCACGCGTAAAGAGCAAGTCTGGCCACTCGCTCTTCGGCGGCAGATGATCGGCCGAAAATGTATCGACGTGGGCCGAGGCCATTATGCGCCGGCCTCAAGCGTTGCGCGTGCGATGACGATCTTTTGCACTTCGCTGGCGCCCTCGTAGATTCGCAGCGCGCGGATATCGCGGTAGAGCGATTCGACGATCTCGCCGCGGGTCACGCCGCGCCCGCCGAATAGCTGCACGGCGTCGTCGATCACCCGGTGCGCCGATTCTGTCGCGAAAAGTTTGGCCATTGCGGCTTCACGCGTGATTCGCGCTGCACCCGAATCTTTCGTCCAGGCGGCGCGGTAGATCAAGAGCGCGCTCGCGTCGATGGCGGTCGCCATGTCGGCAATCTTCGCTTGGGTCATCTGCAGCGCCGAGAGCGGCGCGCCGAAGAGTTTGCGCGTTCGCACATGGGAAATGCTTTCGTCCATCGCGCGGCGTGCGAAACCGAGCGCGGCGGCGCCCACGGTCGAACGAAAGACGTCGAGCGTCGCCATCGCGATCTTAAATCCCTGACCCTCTTCTCCAAGCAGATTTGCGGCGGGTATCACGCACTTTTCGAATGTCAACGAGGCCAGCGGATGGGGGGCGATCGTTTCAATGCGCTCGCCAACCTCTAAGCCCGGTGTCTGCGCATTGACAACGAAAGCTGACAACCCTTTCGCAGCGCTATGCGCGGGTCCCGTTCGGGCAAACACGACATAAAAGTCGGCAATTCCCGCGTTCGATATCCAGGTTTTTGCGCCATCGATCCGGAAGCCGTCGCCTTCGCGTACAGCAGTTGTCGCAAGCGCTGAAACATCCGACCCGGCTTCAGCTTCCGAGAGCGCGAACGCTGCGATCGCTTCACCCGCACCGACACGCGGTAGATACTGACGCTTGAGTTCTTCCGAACCGAAGAACGTGATTGCGCCGCTTCCCAATCCTTGCATTGCGAAACCAAAATCGGCGAGCGCATCGTGATAGCCGAGCGCTTCGCGCGCCAGACACAGCGTACGCACGTCGAGTTTTTTTAGCGCGCCGCCGTAACCGGCCGGAACGCAGTAACGCAGCCAACCGGCCGCACCGAGTGCGCGCACCCACGTTCGCGTGCTTTCGTTTACATCTGCGTGGCTTCCACGGGGCTGCGATTGTGCCCAACCCGCGATCTCATCAGCGAATCGACGGTGCTGCTCAGCGAAGAACGGCCAACCGAGAAACGATCGGTCGGCCATCAATCTCCTTCAAATACCGGCTTTGAACCGGCGATGAACGCATCGTAGGCTCGCCTGAAATCGTGCGTCTGCATGCAGATGGCTTGCGCCTTGGCTTCGGCGTCAATCGCGGCGTCCAGCGGCATATCCCATTCGTCGTGCAGCATCTTCTTAGTCATCGCGTGCGCAAAGGTCGGGCCGTCGGCTAAGCGGCGAGCCATCTCTTGCGCCGCGCTCAAGAGCTCTGCAGGCGCGACAATTGCGTTGTAAAATCCCCACGCTAACGCCTCTGCTCCGTCAATCGAACGCCCGGTGAAAAGCAACTCGGATGCGCGACCATGCCCGATGATGCGCGGCAGCATCGCGCATGCGCCCATATCGCAACCCGCAAGGCCAACCCGCGTAAACAGAAATGCGACTTTGCTTGCGGCCGTACCGTAGCGCAGGTCCGAGGCCATTGCGAGGATCGCACCCGCGCCCGCGCATACTCCATCGATGGCCGCGATAATCGGCTGTGGGCAGGCGCGCATCGCCTTCACCAAATCGCCGGTCATCTGCGTGAACTCCAGCAATCGCTCCGGCGAGCGCGTGGTAAGCGGACCGATAATTTCGCGAACGTCGCCGCCCGAGCAAAAATTTCCGCCCGCTCCGGTGAGCACTATCACTTTAGCAGCCGAGTCGGCTTTCAGCTGGCGAAAACGATCCCGAAGTTCCGCATACGATTCGAACGTGAGCGGGTTCTTACGTTCGGGGCGATCGAGCGTGATCGTCGCAATCTTGCCGTCAGCCTGCCAACCGAAATGCTCCGCTTCAGTCATTACCCAGCGGCGCGTTTGCGCTTAAAGCACTCATGCCGCCAGCGTTGGTCACGCGCTGCGGACTTCCTCTGAAAGGCACTTCTACGAGTGTGCCAATCGAACGCTGTTGTAGGTAATTGCCACTAGTGGATTTCGCCGCCGGGAAGGATGATGGATTGACCCGTTGATTCGCCGGCGCAGAGATCGGCGACGGTGAATGCGACTTCTTGCGGTGTCACGATGCGGCCGCCGGGATTGGTTTGCGCGAGTGTTTGGCGCGCTTGATCGTCTGAGACGCCAGTTTTCCTTTTGATGTTCGCGATTGCCTGTGCCATCATCGCGGTCTCGGTGTAACCGGGGCAGACGGCGTTCACCGTAACGCCGCGATCAGCATACTCGGCGGCAAGTGCGCGGGTCAGGCCGATCACACCGTGTTTTGATGCACAATAGGCGACGATGTAGGGCGCACCGTATAATCCGGCGATCGAGGCAATGTTTACGATGCGCCCGAACTTTCGTTCCAGCATCTCACCGGCGGCGGCTTGGGCGCATAAAAATGTGCCGGTCAAGTTCACGCCGATGATCTTATCCCACATCGTGCGCGACGTGCGCGTGAATGGAGCGGATTCGGCGATACCGGAGTTGTTGACTAAAATGCCGATTGGACCGTTCGCCTCGCGGGCTGCCGCAAATGCCGTTTCAATCTCGCCTGCGTCCAGCAGATTTGCGCGTGCGCTGAAGAATGTCGCAGCCTCGCCGGTCGACTGCGCACTGCGGCTGACAATACTGACCCGAGCGCCGCGGCGCTGCAGCTCTTGCGCAACCGCAAGCCCGATGCCCCGTCCGCCGCCGGTTATTAGGGCATGGTGACGCTCTATGTTGTGCGGCATTAGTGGTGCATCTGCATCGGGTGCATCAGCAACAGGCTCGCAAGTGCCCCGGCCGCGCCGATGACGAAGACCCACGGCGTCGCAACGCCGAATCCTCGCGCGGCACCGCTGGTAAGACGCGAGAACGCCGCCATGATTCCAAACGCGATCAATACGATCACCGCGATGATCGCGGTCTGCAACGCAAAGAACCGCAGCGAAAAGACGTGTGCACTAATCAGCAGCACCAGCGAAACCGCCTGCCATCCGATCACAAACGCAAGCCACTGCTGCAGCCAAACCTGCCAGCCCGAGGCCGCAGGGGCAATTTCTTTTTGTTGCATCATCTTCCCATCTGTTCGGCTGCGCGTGCGAGGTTCCGTTCGAGTTGCGATTTTCCGGCTAAATATTGGTTCGGCCACCCCATCCCGGCGTACCCGAGTTGTGCGGCGGCGTGGAGCGTCCAGTACGGATCCGCCAGATGCGGCCTGCCAATTGCGCACAGATCTGCTCGCCCTGCCGCGATAATGCTGTTGACGTGATCGGGCTCGAAGATGTTACCGACAGCCATCGTTGCAACTCCGACGTGATTGCGAATGAGATCGCTATACGGCGTTTGAAACATACGGCCGTAGATCGGCTTTCCGGCTCGTGAGGTTTGCCCGGTCGAAACGTCGATCAGATCGACCCCTTGCGATTTGAACGCGCGCGCAATTTCGACGGCATCGTCTTGCGTGATGCCGCCTTCGATCCAATCGGTTGCTGAGATGCGCACCGACATCGGCCGCTCCTGCGGCCAAATAGCGCGCATCGCGGCAAAGACTTCGAGCGGATAGCGCAGCCGGTTTTCCAGCGAGCCGCCGTATTCGTCGGTGCGCTGATTCTGCAGCGGCGTTATGAAACTTGAGAGCAGATATCCATGCGCGCAGTGCAGTTCGAGCATGTCGAAACCGGCTTGAATGCCCAGATGCGTTGCACGCACGAACTGCTTGCATACATCATCCATCTCGGCGCGGGTCATCTCGCGCGGCGTCTGATTCTGCGGACCATAGGCAATCGGCGACGGACCGATCACCGGCCAATTATCGCGTTCGAGCGGCTCGTCCATGCCCTCCCACATAAGCTTGGTAGAACCTTTCGGCCCGGAGTGCCCGAGCTGCAAACAGATTTTTGCGGGCGTCCACTCATGCACGTAATCGACGATTCGCTTCCACGCGTGCATGTGCTCGGGCTGATACATGCCGGTACAGCCCTGCGTGATGCGCGCTTCGGGCGAGACGCACGTCATCTCGGTATAGATTAAACCGGCACCGCCGATCGCCCGGCTGCCCAGATGAATCAAATGGAAGTCATTGGGAGTTCCGTCGACCGCGCTGTACATATCCATGGGCGATACGACAACGCGGTTGCGCAAGTTTAGCTCACGCAAACGAATGGGCGTGAACATTGGCGGAACGGCTTCTGCCGGCGAACCGTCCGCAGCCCGCTCTGCCAGCCAGGTCTCCATTCGCTCGACATAGCTTGTATCGCGCAGGCGCAGGTTCTCGTGACTGATCCGCTGGCTGCGGGTGAGCAGGCTGTAGGCGAACTGCTCGGGGGGCAGATTTGCGTACCGGGCGACGTTTTCAAACCACTCGGTGCTGTTGCGAGCCGCGTTCTGCAGGCGAAGCACCTCGATCGCGCGGGTCGCTTGGTAGCGATCGAGCGCCGCCGACAACGGCCGCTCGTCTTCGAGTGCCTCAAAGAGGCCGATCGCATCTTCCATTGCGAGCTTGGTGCCCGATCCGACGGAAAAGTGCGCTGAGTGCGCGGCGTCGCCCATCAGCACGATATTCTCGTGCACCCACGACTGGTTGCTGACCCGGGTGAAGTTCACCCAATCGTTTCCGCGCAGATGCGGACTATTTGACATCAGCCGGTGTCCGTCCAAATACTTGCCGAAGAGCTGCTCGCAAAATTCAATCGTCTGTGCGGTATCGGCCCGATCCAACCCCGCAGCGCGCCAACTCTCTTCGCGGCACTCCACGATAAACGTGCTGGTTGAATCATCGAACCGGTATGCATGCACGGTAAACCAGCCGTGTTCGGTCTGCTCAAACAGAAACGTGAATGCCTCGAACAGCTTGTCGGTACCGAGCCACACGAACTTACACTTGCGCCGATCGAGATCTGGCTTGAACGCATCTGAATAGAGCGAACGAACACGGCTGTTCACGCCGTCCGACGCGATGACGAGGTCCGCGTCGCGATACGAATGCAGATCGAGGACTTCGTGCTCAAAGGTCAACTGCACACCGACCTCTTCTGCGCGACGCTGCAGAATGTTCAGCAGCTTCTTGCGCGATATGCCCGAAAAGCCGTGGCCGCCGGAGGTAAACACCCGGCCTTTGAAGTGGATGTCGATGTCATCCCAGTGTGCGAAGCTCGCAACGATCTCGTCGTGCGTGGGTGCATCGGCCTCGCGCAGATTTCCAAGGGTCTGATCGCTAAAGACCACCCCCCAGCCGAACGTGTCATAGGGCCGGTTGCGCTCGACGACCACAACCTCGTCGTTGGGATGCGCCTTCTTGCGCAGCAGCGCGAAGTACAACCCGGCCGGCCCGCCACCGATGCATACGAATTTCACGCTTGGGTAGGTTAGCCGGTTGCGACGCCACGCCTTCGCCTTGTCGAAGCGTTTGTAGGGATATATCGTACCTGGGGCAAACGAAGGCACCCCGTAAAGCACTGCTCGTTTTTAAAGGGGTCGGTCGCGCTTGACGTTCGAGGAGTCGGACCAGGAGTCTCAAACCGCCGAGCAGGCGCGGATGGCCGCGGTACGCCGTTATGATATTCTAGACACGCCGCCGGATGGCGCGTTCGATCGCATCACCGCTCTGGCGGCCCACATCTTGGGCGTACCGATCGCTCTCGTCACAATCGTCGACGAAGATCGCATTTGGTTTAAATCCCGCTTCGGACTCGACGAGGTTGCGGAGATCGACCGGGATCCCGGCCTCTGCTCATCCGCGATCTGCCGGGACGATACCTACATCATTGAGTCAGCGCGAACGGATGTACGAAGCTTGGCGAATCCGCTGGTCGCGGGCGAATTTGGATTGCAGTTTTATGCTGCCGTACCGCTGCGTATCAAAGACGGACATCGCCTCGGGACGTTATGCGTGCTCGATCGACAACCGCGTAAAATATCGAGCGGCGAAATAGCCATGCTGGAGTTGCTAGCGAGCATCGTCGTGGATGAACTGGAAGTGCGGCTGGGCGCACGCGAAGCGGTAGCGCGAGAACGAACGCAACAGCAGCGCACCTTAGATGCCGTGCGCTCGATTGCTGAAGGGAGTCCCATTATCATGTGGACCGCGGACGCGAAGGGCTGGATCGATTGGTACAACAGCCGGTGGTACGAATATACCGGGCAAACGCTGGAGGAGGCTGTCGGGTGGGGCTGGCAGGCTGCACACCATCCTGAAGACCTTCCTCGCGTCATGCAAGAGTGGCCGTACTCGATTGCGACCGGCGAACCGTTTGAAGCCGAGTTCCGCTTGAGGCGATTTGATGGGAGCTTTCACACCGTATTAACGCGAGCGGTACCGATTCGTAATGAGAACGGTGAAATTGAGCGTTGGCATGGGAGTAACGTCGATATTCAAGCACAGAAAGACGCCCATGAACGAACGCGACAGATCGCAGAGACCATGCAGCGGGCGTTCTTGCCGGCTGCTCTGCCTCGGACAAGGAATGTGCAGTTCGACGCGCTCTACATACCTGCCGAGAAGGACACGTTGATCGGCGGCGATTGGTTTGATGCCACCCAACTGCCGAATGGCCGTTTCTTGGTCTCTATCGGCGACGTAACCGGCCACGGACTGGATGCATCGATCGTCGGCGGCAGACTTCGTCAAGCAATCATCGATTATGGTTTCGCGACTGATGACCCGGCGATTATCCTCAGCAAAGTGAACCGCATTCTGCGATTCCAAAGCCCCGAGGTGTATGCCACCGCAATTGTCGGTTTCATCGAAGCTGACGGCGCGCGTTTTTCCTATGCACGCGCCGGTCATCCGCCGCCGCTGCTCGCCCGATCGAAAATTGCTCCAGCGCAGACACTGCCGCTCGGCGGCGCGCCGGCGCTCGGAATCGAAGAGGAAATTTCCCCGATTACGCACGTCGTTGAACTTCATCGAGACGACGTCTTAGCACTGTATACGGACGGACTGACCGAATTCTCACGCACCGTTGACGCAACCGAAGAAAAACTCAAAATAGCCGTCGCGCAACTCGTCGGGGACACCTCAAACGCCTCTCCGGCGACAGCCGTTGCAAACGCGGTACTAGGTGAAGCACTCCCGCCTGATGATGTCGCCATCCTGATCGCGCAGTTCTCCGCTGTGAACGATAAAACAGCGCACGCCTAGGCGGGCGGCGATCGACCACTCCCAGAGATTTCCGCTCGTTCGGCGTCCGGATTGCTGGAAGCAGCGCAAAGTCCATCGCCCGGATGAGAGACATCTTAGCACCTAAGAAGAAGTCGCCTATATGGCACGCATGAACGACGTCGGCGGGATGCACGGCTTTGGTCCAGTCCATACGGCGACTGACGATGTCGCATTTCATCACGAGTGGGAAGCGCGGGTCTTCGCGCCGCGCTAGACCGTAACGGTGGCGCGAAAATCATCCTTTGCGATGCATCTAGCAAGCGAATGAATTCGAAGTCCTCGCGCCGAGTTCGACGCCCGAAAAGGCGGGGGGTTGTTACGGTCTGCAGCGGGGTCGGTCTAGTGATGTCGTTCTTCGGTGTCCTGTTTGTCGAGATGCGATTTCATATCTTCGAGCACATAGCGGTTTGCCGTCTCGCGCTGTTCGTCGGAAACATGTTCGTCGAAATATTTCGTTAACTCCTCATCGCTCGAACCGTCGCGAATCAGCTTGTCAAAATCATTAACCGGAACACCCGACCGATCCAAGAACCCGGTGGAAAGTCCGCAGTACGCGATATATTCGCCTTTCTTTCCGGCATGATCGGCGCGAACTTTATCGGCGAGTCTCGCGAGCCATGCGTAGCGTCCGAGCATCTCGCGCCCGCTACGCGGAACGCTGGTAGTAAGGTCTGGTACAGTCATATTCATGCGATTCCTCTACCCTTTCAGGCGCATCTTTACGCTACCGCGCGGCCATATCAGGTGCCCGAACGTGCTCCGGACGAAACCCAATGCCCACGATATATGCGGGAATACGCCGCAGCAGCGGGATTTTCGAAACAAGCCGCAAGAGCACCGGTACTTTTACCGACGAGCCGCTTGCCAACACGCCGGTAATCACTCTGTTTTGAATAAAAACCTGAAGGGCCTGGGTCTTTCGAGTCGGCGGCTCGCGGCGGCGCTGAACGGCTTGCAGATCCGAGCTCGCGAGCGAGCCGCTCGCGAGCGGAGCGCACAGCAGATTAGCGGACGCGACCGCGTCTTGAATGGCCAAATTGATGCCGACGCCGCCGATCGGCGACATTGCATGGGCGGCATCGCCGATGCATAGCAAGCCGGAACGATACCAAGTTTCGAGATGATCCACAGCGACGCTGAGCAACTTCACATCATCCCATGATGCGATCTCATCGATGCGACCTTTCAAGCGCGGCACAAATCTCACGATCTCGTCGCGCAGAAACGACAGACCTCGAGCTTTTATTGCATCGAAACCGCCTTTGCGAATTACATAGGCGCACTGATAGTAGTCAATCCGATTGATAAGCACCAAAATGCCGCCGGCGCTGATCGTTCCGAATGTTTGGGGCGGGTCCGACGGCAGCCGCGAAATGCGCGTCCAGAGAACGTCCATCGGCGCACCCGTGTTAACCACTTCCATACCGGCGCATTGGCGAAGAGTTGAGTGTCGCCCGTCCGCAGCCACAACCAGATCGGCAAGGATGGTTTCCGACACGCCGCTTCGCTCAACCGTGACGCCCGTAATACGGTCGCCCTCGCGCAGGAGGTCAATCGCTTGCGCGTTCATCTCAAGGTGAAAACTCGGATACGCCTGGGCTCGATCGGTCAAGAATTTCAAGAAGTCCCACTGCGGCATGAAAGCCAGAAACTTGCTGCGCCCGGGAACATGCGAGAAATCGGCAATTCTAATCTCCACGCCGCCGATTGAGCCGCTGAGTGACTGCACCTGCGAATGTTTGATCTTTAAGAGATCATCAAGCAGCCCCAACTCGTCCATGACCTGCATTGTCGATGGGTGGATCGTGTCGCCGCGAAAATCTCGAAAGAAATCGGCGTGTTTCTCCAAAACCACGACCTCGACTCCGGCCCGCGCGAGCAGAAATCCCAACATCACGCCGGCGGGGCCACCGCCTACGATGCAGCACACGGTTTTTCGTGTCACCATACACGGCGTTTTCGCCGACTAGCGGGTCGCGCCTTTGCATTGAGCGACTGCGGCTAACACGCCGGCAGACGCGGCTCTCTCGCTCGCGGCGATCGCGCGCTGATCGTCGACGATTGCACCGACGATCGTTTTATACGGGCTGCTTCCGAGCAGCGTCGGCACGCCGATTGCGGCGTAGTCGACCGGATCGCCGGGAGCAGCCGGCAACCCAGAGTCGGCAAGATGAGCCGCGCCGAACGACTGCGGGCGAAGCGGCGAAGACTTTGCGGCGCCACCAAACGTCATCGGATTGGAGCCCCCGAGCATCTGCGCCAATTTTCCCGAACCCTCGTTCATCAAATCGCCGCGTTGTTCGGCGTCGAGAACATTGCCCATCAAGTTTAACGCGACGCGCTGTCCGTCGGAGACCGCGACCAATTGGGTGCGCATAAGTTCCAACGATCGTTGGTCATCCGTTTTCGGCGCGGAGCTAAAGCGTCCGCGATCGCCGGTGAGCTTATCGATCGTGGAAAAATTGCGCACCATAGCATCAATGATCACTTCCAAACGCACCTCATCCATTCGCAGCGAGACCGCGCTTCGATCGATCACCGCATCGCGGCCCATCTTTGCAAATGTGGTCGGTCCTTTTTCCAGAACCGCGTCGTTGACAATAAGGCCCGCGAGGGTCGGAGCAATGTTCTCGCGCAACGTCGTGCAGAATGCGGTCGTGCGCACGCGGCCGATCTCCTTAAGTGCGAGCGGCTGTGGTATCGAGGGCGGCGGTACAAGCAACGCAACCGCTGCCAGCAAATATACGATCATCGGTGATTTTCGGCCTCACCGACCTATCGACTGAGCGTACTCGATGGTGACCGGAGCATGGTCGGAGAACCGCTCATCCTTGTAAATTGAGGCCGAACGCACGCCTTCGCGCAAATCCGGGGTTATGAGCTGGTAATCGATCCGCCAGCCAAGATTGTTCGCCCAAGCCTTCGGCCAACCCGACCACCAGGTGAATTGCTTCGGCTCCGAGTTGACAACCCGAAACGCATCCACCCATCCCAGCTCATCCGTCACGCGATCAAACCACGCGCGCTCGTTCGGCAGAAACCCGGTGACGCCGGTACAGCTGCGCGGGCTAAATACATCGATCTCTTTGTGCGCAATGTTGTAGTCGCCGCAGATAATATAGCTGCGCCCGTCGTTGCGGCGCTGCTGCATCTCACCGTAGAAGCGTTCGAGAAAGTCATCCTTGACCGCTTGCCGCACGGCGCCGGATGTTCCCGACGGCACATAGAGCGACACAATCGACAGGTCACCGAAATCGGCTTGAATGTAGCGGCCTTCGGCATCGATATCCGGCCAGCCCAGCCCGCGCACAATCCGATCGGGCTCAACGCGCGAGTAAACGGCAACGCCGCTGTAGCCCTTCTTCTGCGCATCGACAAATGCGTAGTGATACTCGTCTAAATCAAGCGCCTCGGGCGGAAGCTGGTGCTCCTGCGCCTTTGTTTCCTGCACACACAGCACGTCGGGCGACTGCGCTCGCAGCCAGGTGAAAAACCCTTTGCGCGCCGCCGCCCGGATGCCGTTGAGATTGGCAGTGATAACCTTCAGAGAGCGGCGCTCATCGTTTACGAGCGATGGTAAGACCGTCGCAGATCGGCAGCATGCTGATGTCAACGCGATCGTCTTTGCCGATTTTCGCATTCAGCGCACGCAACGCCGAGGTGTCGGGATCGGTGTTGGTTGAATCGGCAACCGCACCGCCCCAAAAAACATTATCGATTGCGATCAAACCGTTCGGGCGCAGCAATTGCAAGATACGCTCGTAGTAACTGTCATAACCGGTCTTGTCGGCATCGATGAACGCAAAATCAAATTGACCAGCCTGTCCATCACGCAAGAGCTCGTCCAAGGTTTGCACGGCTGGTCCCAACCGTAGATCGATCTTTTTCGAGACGCCCGCGCGCTCCCAATACTTGCGCGCTACGGTGGTATACTCTTCACTTACATCGCAGGCAATTATTTTTCCATCGGAGGGCAGCGCCAGCGCAACCGCAAGCGAACTGTAACCGGTAAATACGCCGATCTCCAAGCAGCGTTTTGCGCCGATCAGTTTCACCAACAGCTGCATGAACTGGCCTTGATCGGCGCCGATCTGCATGTTGGAATGCGCCATCGTGGCAGTCTCCTTGCGAAGTTCTAACTGCACGGGAAGTTCGCGCAGCGACACCTCGCTCATGTAGACATACAGGTCGTCGGAGAGCGCGGCGGTCTTCTTTTGTATCATAACTTCAAATCTGCCAACATGGCGGCGGCGGCTCGCTTGCCCGGAAACCCGCTGACGCATCCGCCAGGATGTGCTCCCGAACCGCAAAGGTAGAGTCCCGCCAGCGGCGTGCGTGTTGCAAAGCGATCCTCATAAATCTGTCCGGGTAAGAGTTCGCCGTGGAAAATGTGGCCGCCCGCTAACCCGAAGCGCTGCTCAAGGTCCGCCGGTGAAAGCACCTGTCGCGCTTCGATCGCATTCGGAATATTTGGTGCATACTGCGCTAACAACGCGACGATTTGATCGGCCGCCTCCTCGCGGGCGCGCTCCGACCAGCCGTCGGCTCGATCGTAGGGATAGTACTGCGCAAATACGGACAGGATGTGCTTGCCGGGCGGCGCGAGCGTTGGATCGGTCGGCGTCTGCATGAAGCATTCCAACATCGGGGCTCGCGACGGCCGCCCCGCCGCGCCGTCTTCGTAGGCGCTCTGCAAGTACTCAATGGTGGGAGCAACATGTATTGTCGCGCGATGATGGGCCTGCGGATTGCTGCCGGGCCGGCACGTGAAACTGGGCAATTCACCGAGCGCGAAGTTGACTTTTAGCGAAGGCCCGGTTGTCTTCCAATCGCGCAATCGCCGGCTAAATGCATCGTCGAAAACGGCGTCCTTCACAAGCTTTGTAAACGTAGTAATCGGATGCGCATTTGACGCAATCACTTTGGCTCCGATCACCGTTCCGTCGTTCAATTCGATCTGTCGGACGCGCCCCGCCTTCACCACAATGTGCGCGACCGAAGTATCGGCGAAGATTAGCGCACCATTCCCCCGGGCCGCCGATGCAAGGGCGTTTGAAATTGAGCCCATCCCGCCGCGCACGAATCCCCAGGCGCCTTGTTCGCCCATAGCCCGCCCAGCATAGTGGTGAGCAAGTACATAGCCGGTACCTTGACTGCGCGGACCGGCGAAGGTGCCGATAAGCCCATCGGTAGCAAGCGTCGCCTGCAGCACGGGCGTTTGCACGCAGCGCTCGACCAGCTCAGCGGCGCTGCCTCGTAGTATCGCTTGGGTCTGCGGTGAAAAACGTCCGAACTGCGGATCGGCATCGGCGAACGTTTCAAACAGCTCGCTGCCGAGACCGCTCGCGATGCGTTCAAACTCAACGAACCCGTCAACATC
>JALYVT010000208.1 GCA_030853105.1 Vulcanimicrobiota bacterium | reverse complement strand
CTTCGTACACATGCAGCTCCGCGATCGGTACGCCTAAGTGAACCGTCAGCATTTCGATCGCATCACGACCGAGTTCTTCGGTTGCGTAACCTGAGAGCGCTAACTGTCCGAAGTCCAAGATTGCGGCCTGCTGGCGGGCTCGCTGTTCAAGCTCGGCTTCGGCGCGCCGCTGTTTGGTGACATCTCGAAAGTACACCGAGACGCCCTCGGGTGAGGGGTACGCCTTCACTTCAAACCAGCGCCCAACCGTCGTAGAATACTCGACGAACGCAGCCGCCTTCTGCTCGCGCATCGCGCGCTCATACTCAAGCTGGAACGCGGTGCCGCGGGCGCGCGGAAAGACCTCAAGCCAAAGCTTGCCGACGGCCTGCGGATCGGTACACTGCAGCAGTGCGCGCGCCTCCGAATTCATATAGGCAAGCCGCCACTGTGAATCTAAAGCGAAGAACCCGTCGGTAATCCGCTCTAAAACATCGGCGAGATCGGAGCGGCCAGCGGGCGATGACGCGTTCGCCAATTGCACCTCCTTAATGGTCTATCGGCCGGGCATGAGAGTTGCATGAAAGGTTGCCCGCGCTCCCAGGTGCGGCTCAGAGATACTGGGTACAGTTTGGTTATGAAACGTCTTTTATCGGCGATCGGACTTACCGTGATCGCTCTCACCCTTTCGGCCTGCGGAGGCAACGGAAACACCACCCCGAATCAGCCGCCGTGCGGCAGCCCGGCCGGCACCACGGTCGCGCTGGTCTACCCGGCGCCCGGTTCAACCGGAATCACAACCAATCCCGGACAGGTCATTATCGGCTCGACCACCGCATTGCCGGCATCTTGGAACGTCGTCCTTGCGGCTAGCCCGGGTAACATCGCCGGCGGAACGGTAGCGACCACAACCCCGCCGTTCCCGACGCCTAACCAGACACCGAGCTTCCCAAATCCACAATACCAGAGCAGTTCGATTGCAAGCGGAGCGCTCCAGGGCAATGTGCTCTATACCGCGTTCATTAACGATACGTCCTCGAACTGCACGCCATCGGTGTCGGTCGGCTCCTTCCACACGTAGGGACTCCGCTGCGCGGAATCCCGCAGGATTCGGTGGGCGGCTCGGCTGAAGCCGTCCACCGATGCGTTCACTTTTTCTTGCGCTTGTTCTCCTGATCGGCGCGACGCCGCTTCCTGCGACGGCTAGTCGAGATCCGATCTCTTCGCGCTTTCGTATATCGGATTGCACGGTTGTCGCCGTTGCGATGTATGGTTCGGTGAACTCCGCCGACGCGCACCCCGGCGACTTCTTTCGCTTTGAGGTACTCAACGCGGTCACGCGCGAGAACACCATCGTCATTCCGGCTCGAACGATGGGGTACGGGATTGTTGCTTTGGCATCACCGGCCGGCAGAGGCGGCCGAGCCGGCACGCTGGTACTCGAACCGCGCTATCTCGTGATGCCGGGCGGCGGACATGTCGGCGTGGTCCTGGATCATCGTGTCATCGATTTAGAACGCAACGGAAAGAGCGACAGCGTGCCCGGGTACTTGGGTGCGATTCCGATTCCCGGAGTCGGCGCCGCAATCGGCATCTTCAACTACTTCCACCACGGAAAGGACATCGAGGTTCCGAAAGGGACGATCTTTGCGATCTTTCCGGATGATTCTCCCGATGTCGAGAGTTGTCAGCAGTAACCTCGGCGAACAACCCTGGCACCTAAGAGGAGGTTCTCGCGTGCGTTGTTTTCTTTTTAGCGCGGTTCTTTGCATTGCGGCGGCCGGCGGCTTTGCAGCTCCGGCAGTTGCAGCGTCCGGGTTCGACCAGACGCCGGTTTCGATGACGCTCGCGGTCGACGCGTCCGACGCAACCCGCTACCTAATTCACGTTCACGAAACGCTCTCGGCTAAACCCGGCCCGATGACAATTGCCTATCCGAAGTGGGTGCCGGGTGAGCACGGCGCCCACGGACCACTGCAAAACATTGCCACGCTCGCGATCTCATCGAGCGGTCATCCACTGACTTGGACGCGCGATCTCGCCGAACTGCATAATCTGCACATCACAGTACCGCCGGGTGCCGATTCAATAGACATTCGGTTTGACTATTTAGGCAGCCCCGGCGGCACCTATAGCGAGGCGCGGCTCGCGACTAGTACCATTTTGACGATCAACTGGAACCAATACCTGTTCTATCCGGCCAACGCCGATATTCGCGCGGTCACCGTGAAGCCCAGTGTGATTCTTCCGGGTCGGGCTTGGATTGCGCAGACGGCGCTGCCGGATCCGGTGCGAACCGGAGATACGATCGCATTTGCTCCCGCAACGCTCGAGCGATTGGTTGATTCCCCGCTCGACGCCGGTACCGTTTTCAAGAAACTTTTGCTTTACGATAAGGACGGCGTTAGCTTCGAGATTGACATCTTCGCCGATCGTCCCGAAGACCTCGAAATCCCCGCGAAGACGGTCACAGCGTTCAAGAATCTGGTACCCGAGATGCTCGCAATCTACACCTATCGGCATTGGAATCATTATCACGCGCTGCTCACGGTGAGCGATGTCATGCCGGGCAACGGTGTCGAGCATACCAGTTCGAGCGATGACGGCGACGGCGCCGATTATTTAACCAATCCGAAGACCTTTGTCGGCGGCGCCGATCTGCTGGTACATGAATTCAATCACTC
The DNA here is from genome assembly GCA_030853105.1 of Vulcanimicrobiota bacterium. Classification (GTDB taxonomy): domain Bacteria; phylum Vulcanimicrobiota; class Vulcanimicrobiia; order Vulcanimicrobiales; family Vulcanimicrobiaceae; genus JALYVT01. The sequence continues at coordinate 965 of JALYVT010000208.1, read as the reverse complement.
ATGGGACGGTAAGTATCGTCGCCCGTTTGGGCTGGCAACCTGGAACTTCCAAGTTCCCGAAGAGACCAATCTGCTCTGGGTCTACGAAGGAATGACCCAGTTCTACGGTGATCTGGTTTCATTCCGAACTGGTCTGCGTCCGGCTAAAAATTACCCGGATTTTCTGGCCGGCGTTTACGCTTCGCTGGATCACGAGCCCGGCCGTGCGACGCGCCCCCTCATTGACACCGCATCCTCAGCGCCATTTTTGTACGATGCGCCGCGGACCTATTCCTCACAGCGTCGCACCGCCGGCGATTTTTACTCTGAAGGTGAATTGCTGTGGCTGGACGTTGATGCGACACTGCATCATCTCTCGGGCAACAAGAGATCGCTTGATGGATTCGCAACCATTTTCTTCGGCGTAAAGAACACTCTGCCGACCGTGAATACCTACACCTACGAGCAATTGGTGAGCGCGCTCGATGCGTATCAACCCTACGACTGGAACGCCTACTTTCAAAGGCACGTCTATTCGGTCTCACTTCATCCGCCCAGTCCGTTCGAGGCGCTCGGCTGGAGACTGACCTATACCGACAAACCAAACTCGTGGGAAAAGTTGACCGGAAATCGGCGCGGCTTTTTGGACCTGCGCTACACGCTGGGGCTACGCGGCGGTAAAACCGGCGATATCACCGATGTTCTTTACGGAACCCCGGCAGCCAATGCCGGCATGGGCATCGGCGACAAGATAATCGCGGTCAACGGATTTGAGTTCGATGCCGATGTGCTCAACGACGCGATCACCGCCGCCAAAACCAGCCATAAGCCAATCGCGCTGCTGATCGAACACACCAAACGATTCCGCACGGTGAACCTCGACTACCACGGCGGCCTGCGCTATCCGCATCTGGTTCGGATTACCGGCACACCCGATCTCCTAAGCGCCATCGTCGCTCCGCACCGCAAACGCTAGCGGTAACCGA
>JALYVT010000207.1 GCA_030853105.1 Vulcanimicrobiota bacterium | reverse complement strand
TGCGTTCGACTTCGAGCTCCATGGACTGTCTCTTCAGCGCAGTCGTGCCTGCGTCCCCTTTGTCGCCGCTTGTGCGACCCCGATATCCGTACGCTTCCCATTGCGGATGCAGACCGCCACCATAATCGCACCGATCGCAATCATCGGCAGCGCGTAGATTTGGCCGCCGGTGATGCCGTGAAAGCTGAAGTCGGTCTGGCGCCAAATCTCCGCGACCGAGCGAGTGATCCCATAGAGCAGGAACCAGCTCCAGCCGACCACGCCGTCGGGCGGCCGACGCTTGTAGAGAATCAGCAGAATCGGGAGCGTCGCCAAATCCAAGATTGCTTCAAATATCTGCGATGGATAGCGGTAGAAATGCCCGGGTGCGCTCGGAAAGAGCATGCAGTACGGCCGATCGGGCCGGCAGATGTCACCCCAAAGCTCGTCATTGATGAAATTGACGATGCGAACTAATGTGATGGCAATCGGCAGCATCATCACGACCTCGTCGCCCAAGACTTTGTAGGTGAGTCCGGGATGCTTGCGGATAAACAGAAAGATCGCGATGATAACCCCGATTGCACCGCCGTGAAAGGCCATCCCGCCGTTCCAGACGGCGATAAAGTTTATCGGGCTGGAGAGGTAAAAACCGGCATCATGTTTGCTGATGATGTCGTTGATCACGAAGAACGTCCGACCGCCGACCATCACGCCGACCAGCGCATAGACGAGGAAGTCTTGGATTTGATCGCGCGAAAGGCCCAGGCGCGCGCGTCCGGCAGCACGGCTCATCCAGAGATAGACCAAAACGAATCCGGCCAGGTATGCGATGCCGTACCAATGGACGCCGATCGGCCCAAGATGAATCGCTATCGGGTCGATATTGGGATACTGAAACCAGTGGTTCAAGGCTACCTCACAGGCTAAGACGCCGCAACGGCGTAGAGAGGGGGGTGGCAACCACACACCTCACCGTCGGGCTTGCATTCCTCGCGGGCCTCGTTTCCTTTATCTCTCCGTGCGTCCTTCCGCTGGTCCCGGCCTATCTTTCGTTCTTGACGGGATCCAGCTTAGAGGATCTCAAGAGCGACGAAACCGCCGCCGGCCGCGCCCGCGTGATGTTCCATGCGCTCTTCTTCATCCTCGGCTTTACCCTAATCTTCGTTGCGCTCGGCGTTTCGGCGAGTGCGCTCGGCGGCGCCATTCGCGCCAATCAGCAGCTCATCGCGCAAATCGGCGGCGCCATCGTTGTCATACTGGGTCTGCACATGATGGGGCTAATACGTATCCCATTTTTGATGATGGACAAACGGGTTCACATGCAGCATGCGAACCGTTCGTATCTCACTTCGCTGATCGTTGGGATCGCGTTTGCGGCCGGCTGGTCGCCGTGCATCGGACCGATTCTCTCGGCGATTCTGGCTCTAGCGACCCAAGAACATACCGCGGCCGCAGCCGGGCTCTTGTTCGTCTACTCAATGGGGTTGGCGGTGCCGTTTCTTATCACGGCGGCGGCGATCGGCGTCATTCTGCCGCTGCTCAATCGCATCAAGCGCTTCTTACCGGCCATTGAATTCCTGGCGGGATTATTTTTGGTAATCGTGGGTCTGGTGCTGGTAACCAATTCATTCCTTCAAATCGCAGGCTGGTTTTATCAATTTGTTCCAACTCCGCAAATATAATCTACGACTCTCGCTGCTGATCGCGGCGATCGTGGTCCTTGCCGATCAATGGTCCAAAGCGCTTGTCGTGCGCCGTATGCACGTTGACGGCAGCTGCGTAAATAGTTGCGGCAGCTTCGATTTAATTCCACATTGGCTCGCTGTAACGCCCGAACCCAACCATCACGGAGCGTTCGGATTTTTCGGCAACTCCAACCTGCTGCTCATTGTGATGGCGGTCATCGTGCTGACGATTTTCTGGTTTTCGTTTCGCGATGTCGCTAAACGCTCGCGTTTGGTCCAGGTTGCATTCGGACTCATTCTCGGCGGTGCGATCGGCAATGTTATCGATCGCATCCATTGGGGATACGTTGTTGATTTTATCGACTTTTATCGGTATCCGGAGTACTGGCGCTTCACGTTTAACGTCGCCGATTCATGCATCACCGGCGGCGTGATCTTGCTGTTATGGTCGAGCCTTGCAACACGTCGTCAACGCTGAGGAGGCCGGCAAGCGCGCGGATGTGGTGATTGCGCGGCTAACCGGATTCCCTCGATCGCTGATTGCCGAGGCGGTGAAACGCGGCGATGTGCGCATCGACGGCGCGGTTGTAAAGGGAAGCTTTCCGCTCGAACCCGGTCAAACATTAGATTACACGCTGCATGCGCGACCGGTGCTAAGCGCACAACCCGAAGCGATCGACGTGCCGATCGTGTACGAAGATGACGACATCATCGTGGTCGACAAACCGGCCGGCATGGTAAGCCACCCAGCGCATGGCGCGACTACCGGAACGCTTGCCAATGCCATGCTTGCACATGCCGGAACGCTGCCGGGCGAACCGCTTAGGCCGGGCCTGGTTCACCGGCTCGATCGCGACACCTCAGGGCTGCTGGTTGTTGCGAAGACTGCGGATGCGCTCACCGCGCTCGGTAAAGCGATGCAACGGCGGTTTATCCATCGCGTTTACCTCGGACTGGTCTATGGCATTCCGCAACATCGCGCCGGAACGCTCGATGGAGCGGTTGGGCGCGATCCGACCAACCGCCTAAAGTACACGATCACCGCAGACGGAAAACCGGCGGTGACGCATTACGAGACTCGCGAAGTTCTCGTGAATGCAGCCGAGTTGCAATTTACGCTCGAGACCGGCCGCACACACCAAATTCGCGTGCACATGGCGGCGCTCGGTTATCCGATTGTGAACGACCCGGTGTACGGAAAGAGCGAGGGGCGTTTCGAGCTTCCCGGACAGGCGCTCCATGCATGGAAGCTCGCGTTTCGTCATCCGCGCACGCGCGAAGACTTGAGTTTTGAAGTCGCGCCGCCGCCGGAATACTCCGCTGCAAAGGCGCTGCTTTCTTAGCGTCGTCATGAGCATCTTCTGCCTGCACCACACCGATGGGTCGGCCCGCCGCGGAACCCTCCAACTGACTCACGGCTCCGTGGAAACGCCGACGTTTATGCCGGTTGGGACGGCGGCAACCGTTAAGGGGTTAACGCCCGATGATCTGCGCGAAGTCAGATCGCAGATTATTCTTGCGAACACGTACCACTTGTGGCTGCGGCTCGGTCGCGAACTGCTGGCTGAAGCCGGCGGATTGCACGAGTTCATGCAGTGGCCGGGACCAATTCTCACCGATAGCGGCGGATTTCAAGTCTTCAGTTTGGAGTCACGCCGCAAACTGGATGACGACGGTGTAACCTTCGCTTCGCACATCGACGGCAGCACACATCGTTTTACGCCGGAGAATGTGATTGCGTTTCAAGAGGCGATCGGCGTCGACATTGCGATGGTGCTGGACGTCTGCGTGAAACTTCCGGCTACGAAGGCGCAGATCGACGAATCGGTTCGGTTGACGAGCATGTGGGCGTCCCGCTCCGCCGCCGCTCGCTCACGCTCGCAGACCAGCGTGTTCGCGATTTTGCAGGGCGGTCTCGACCGCGCAGCGCGTGAACGCAGCGCCCGAGCGCTGATCGATCTCGACCTGCCCGGCTATGCGATCGGCGGGCTGTCGGTCGGCGA
>JALYVT010000206.1 GCA_030853105.1 Vulcanimicrobiota bacterium | reverse complement strand
CGGTTTAGACGACGTGATTTCAGCCGAAGAACTGTGGCGCCCGACCGAAGATGACGAGATCGCGGGACGCTTTGCGTATAAACTCAGTGGTGACTCATTTTACGCTGCACGCAGTTCGATGCTGTCGCTGCGTGTGCAGCATCGCTTCCGCAGCGGCTTCGATATCGGGGGCGCGGTTCGTGCATTTAATGTTCCCGCCGTCCCGAAGGCGCGCACAACCGCCGCAGCGGTCGAGATCGGACGCACCCTCGGCAACTCGGCGCGCGCTGCGGTCGGCTACAACATCAGCGGCTCGATCGACCCAACCCTAACCGGCACGCCGTCGCGCAAGGGTCTGTATGTGAGCGTAACGACACTGGTCGATCGCATCTTCGGCTGGGGCAAGAACCCGTGATGCGGACGATTATCTCGCGCTATCTGCGTGCATCGCCGCTGGTGCTGCTGTTCGTGCTGATTTGCATAACGCAGGCGAGCGCGACGAACACGCTCTACTCGTTTGCAAGTGACGGTATTTACTCGCTCAGTGCTACTAACGGCGCAGCGACCTCGCTCTACGGCGGTGCTCCGTTCGATGGCACGACGCTGGTGGCTGCAGGCGCGGAGCGTTCATCCGACGGAATGGTGTTCTTTCTGTTTGGAACCGCTGCTAATCAGCCGGTATACCGCTGGAATCCCGCAACGCCGGCGACTGCACCAACCTTAATCGGAAGTACCGGTGCAACGATACCGTATCTTCCGCGGCTGGCATTCGATGCCGGTGGTAATTTAATCGCGATGGACGTTAATGCCAACCCATTCATCTATACCATCAACCAAGCCACTGGCGCCGCAACAAAAGGGGCTCAAGTGACCGGCCTGCCGACCGGCGGCGGCGACATCGCGTTTAGTCCGGGCGGCGTCCTTTATCTAGCCGTCGCTACCGAGTTGTATCGCACGACTGAGGCGGGCGGTGCGGTAACGAACATCGGAGCGATCGGCAGCACCAATAATATCACCGGACTTGCATTCGGTGCAGGCGGTTTGTTGTACGGTGTTGATGCCGGCGCTCCGTCTCTATTTTACACAATCAACACCGGTACGGGAGCGGGTACCAATATCGGCACTTCAAGCCCTACCAACGGCAGTTCAATGGGCGATTTGGCGAGTGTGCTCGCACCGGACGTTCGCCTGAAGAAAACCGACGATGGCCCGTTTACGGTCGGCCAGAATCCGCTCGGCAGCTACTTCCTGGTCGTCGACAACACATTGGGCGACGAACCAACAACCGGCACAATTACGGTAACGGATACCATGCCGGCCGGGATTACGCCGATTTCGACGACCGGTACCGGCGCCGATTGGAGTTGCAGTATCGTCACTGCGACCGTCACTTGCAGCAGTTCGGCCATTCTTCAACCGGGAAACACCGGGACGACAATCGACATTCAAGTAAATATCGCCAGCGCCGCTCAACCGACCGTGAGCAATACCGCAACGGCGACGGGCGGCGGTTCTCCCAGCTATGATTCGGCCGATGCTACAAGCGTGGACGTAACGACGGTCAATGCAGCCGGAAATTCGAGCGGCACACTCTTTCTTGGGCCTCTCGATCCGAGCGAGCCCACCTATCTTGGCGCGAACGAAACCGGCAGTTACGATGGGCTCGTTCCCGTCACCAATAACTATGATTTCACCGCAACGGCAATTCCGTTCCCAGCAAACACATCGTACTCCAATACGGGGACCGTCCTCGGTTCGCCGGTGGGCGGCTCGATCGTCGCGCCGATGGTAACGGTCAATGTGCCGAATCAAATGTATTACCACAACGCCACCTTTGGGAAAAGAACGGTCGCCTTTACGGTGAACGCGCCCAGTACTGTGAGCGGCTGGACTGCGCGGGTGTGTCCGGACAACGGTGCCGGAACCGGGCCCAATTGCGCGTCGCTAACGCAGGGAAATTGCACCAACTGGGTTGTCGGGACCGCCGGCGCGACCTCGATTTCTTCATGTAAAGTTACCAGTGGCTCCACGGTGACGCCGATTATCTGGGCGGTTTATAACACGCCCGGTTCCGGCTTAATTTCGTTCAATAGATATGATGCAAGCATTGTCGGAAACGCGGGGGGCATTAACACAAATCAAACAAATAACGAGCTTTACGCCGGGTACATTCCGCTGACGAAGACGCAATTCATTGTGAAGAACGGCTGCCCCGCGGGCTTGAAACCGCCGCCCGCAAGCGGTGTGTGTCCGTCCGGCGTCATTCAATACCAGATCGACTATCGGAACATTATGGTCGGAGCCGGACAGGGCACCGAAGGTTCACTCGCGTCGGCGTTTATCATGCCGCAGGCCGGTACGTTTGCAATTACCGAGAATGGCGCGGCATTCCCGAATACTTGGGCGGCCGCGACCAATGGACTGTTTTCGACATTGGCGGCGAGCGCTATCGCTCCGGGACCGGGTCCATCGGCTACGACGTGCGGAAACGTCGGCGGCAGCTGCGGCGATACGACCGCCGGTTCGACATTTATCGGCAACCTTGTCAACTCGACCAACTTCACGGTAACGGTCGGCGGCGCGAGTTTCCAACTGTTTCCGGCAAACTTCCCCGGGAAAACAAGTCGGGGAACGATTATCTTTGCGGTGACCGTAAAGTAATTCGCAGGCACGCCAGCGCCGACAGCAATGCGACGATTGACGGTAGTGCCAATAGCGCAAAGACAATCGTGCGAAGCGTCCCCGAGTCAGCGGGGCCGAGCTTTCCGAAACTGAGCATCGGAGCGATCGCGATTGCCAGCATAACGAGAAACGGTATCAGCACCAGCGCCGCCCAGAGTGGTGCGTCGATCCGGCGTTCGACTTTTCGAAGAAGTTGCAATACGATCAGTGTAACCGCAATAAACAGCAGCGCGGCAGTTCCGCGCGAAAGCGGCTCAACCGCGCGGTTTAGGACAAACGCGGCAAGCGTTATCAGCCACAACAAGACAGGAACGCGCTGCGGCGGCTGCCAGCGTTTGAGAAGCAGCATTGTGGCTGCCGCAAGATAAACGCCCGCTGAACACGCCAGCAGATAGGGCATCGCGACTACCGCAATCACGATGCGGGCGGTCGGATGAGGGGTTTGCCGATGGCACCGAGCGCATTTTCGACGGCGGCTAGGATTGTGGGGTCACATTCCTGCTCGCGAGCGCACAGCAGAATCGGCACCTTCCATTCGCCGTCGAGTGCGCCGAGCTGCTGTACCATGCGAAAGCGAGTCGCGGCATCAAAGCTGCGCTCGTTGGTTCCGAGCAGAATCGGCCAATAGATATCCGGTTCGGGCGGCGGGGAGGCCTCGGGCGCGGGTTCGACGGTTTTGCGGAACGGCCTCAGAGCCGCCAGCAGAAAAAACACGCCTGCCAAGAAAGACGCGGCCAAACCAAGAGTTTGCGCCTCAGACATTAACGACCGAATCGTTCACCCGGCGATAATTCGCTCTAAATCTCGACGTGCCCGTTAGACACACCATGGGGCGAGGCTGCAGCGCTTGGTCACAGATTGCGGTCGACGGTCGTGAGGACTATACTGATAACTCTACGACTCGGCACCGAGGCGCGACATGGGTATTTTTGGCAAAATTGCGATTCTGACTGCGTTCTTTGCACTTGGAGCTCCACTTTGCGTTGCAGCGCAGGCGGTGACCCATACAATCGATATTAATCCCGGGCTCAAGGCTAATACTGATTTTATTTCGG
>JALYVT010000205.1 GCA_030853105.1 Vulcanimicrobiota bacterium | reverse complement strand
TAGCCATGCAGTTTCCAACGTGAGGCTGGTGACACCCGGAACATCCGGCAGTTCCGCTCGGCGCAATTTGTCACCCGTGACAATGTCCTTATTTGCGCGCTCGTCCCCATCCATGAAGACGAAGTGGTCCGCCGTCGTTGTGACGGTTCCGCAACGTGCTTCGACTCGGCGGACGCCCTTGTTCGCCACTACGGGCCGATGTTTGTATGCAGTACCGCCTAGTACACGCACGAAGCGCTCGCCATCCCACACTTCTAGCACATCGTTGAAATCGAAGCGTTGCATGGTCGCGCCTTTTGGCCGAACGCGAATGATCTCGCCAATCGGTTTTATATCAATCAGACCGCGCTCCCGTACAATTACCGGCGTATTGTTCGGTACTGACTCGTGGTTGAACAGGATACCGCTGCAGGCGAACATGTCGTAGGACTCGCGATAATTGACGGTGATCCAATGGCCGTAGACTTTTGCGACGCCGTACGGACTACGCGGATAGAACGGCGTGTCTTCGGTCTGCGGGGTCTGCTGCACTTTGCCGAACATCTCGGAGCTTGAGGCTTGATAGAAGCGAATCTTTGGATTGACGGCGCGGATCGCTTCGAGCACCCGGGTTACTCCGAGCGCGGTGAACTCGCCGGTCAGCACCGGCTGATCCCAAGAGGTCGGCACGAACGATTGCGCGGCAAGATTATAGACTTCGTCCGGCTGAACTGCGGCGATGATATTGGTCATCGAGCTTTGGTCGAGCAAGTCTCCTGATACAAACTCGATGTGCTGCGCAAAATGCTTGATGCGTTCGTGAACATCGGTGCTCGATCGGCGAGTCATACCGACGACGCGATACCCCTGCTCTAATAACAACTCGGCAAGATACGAACCGTCTTGACCGGTAATCCCGGTAATAAGCGCTGTTTTCAAAAACGTCCTTAGTTGAGAATGAGAATGGTGTCGCCTTTGTCATCGAAGACGAAGCGCGTTTCAAACATCTCGTCGCCTTCAACGCCGACAAGTTTGGATTGAATGGTGAGCCGGTGCATCAACTTGTTTTCATGTCGAATGACCCCTGAGTAAAAGTATTGCACCAGCGGCGTAACCTTATCGCTCATCGGCGCCAGACGGCGCCGCTCGACGAGCATCACCAGCAAACGCTGCTGCAATTTATGCGGCAGCAATCGGTTCGCATCGTCGGGGGTCATGCGCACGGTGGTCAGCTCGTCTTGAGCCTTGTTGCCTTCGGCGACCGGTTTATCGGAAGCGAAACGAACGATCGCATCCCAATCGTCGGCCGAGATTCCGGTGAACCGCATTCCGTACCGCCATACCGATTTACCTTGATGGCTGACGGTATCTTGCCAAACCGCGCGCGCGCGTACACGCACCACTCGCTGCTCGACGGTCGCGCGAATCTCGAATTCGTCTTTGCCGACCGGCTCTTGCGTCAGCACGCACAGACCGCCGCCGGAGATATCCAAGCCGATCGCCGGTTTTTGCGTGAGCCCGGCATCAATGGAAAACGTCGCGCGATAAGGCTTGCGCTTTCGCGGATACTTGCGGCGGTTCACTTCCTTGCCCGTAAACCAGGCCAAGAGCTCGGGGAGCATGGCTGGCTTTTACGACGCAGGTGTCGCCGAATCCTCAAAGCCGGTGGGCTTCAAACTCGGCGATCGCGTCTTTTAGCGTGACATAGCGACGAAAGTGGTCTTCGGACAGGCCGAAATTGCCCGACCCGCTGATGAATCCGTAGTGACCGGTATAACGGCTCTCGCCGCGGACAGTCGCCCAAAAATCCGGCAGCACCTCGGCGCGGTACTGGGTAACCGTTCCGGCAGTCGCGTACTTCGGCATCACATCGGGCGTGTACTCAAGCTTTATGACTTGACCGCCCGCCGACAGTTCGAAACGGCCATCGCCGTGGTCGGCGTCCCGCAAGATGCTGGTGAACTGCACGAGCGTCGGCGAAAGCTCGCGATAGCGATATTCGCCGAAGTGCCGCGCATCGAACGGAACGGCAAATCCGCCCGTGTTCTGGCCCTTAAGGATTTCTTCGGCCTTTGCGGCGCGAGCTTCGTCATCGGCGACCCGCCCATTCTCCACCAGCGCAAGCACGCGAACCCGAACGAGCTTCTCGCCGTCAAAGACCCCGACTAACTCAACGCGACTGCTCTGATGAATCGGACCGCCTTTTATTTCGCTGGTTTGCCGAAGATGCAGCGAAATGACGCCGACATGATCTTTCGCCGCCAGTTGCGCGGCCTGAACTACGATTGGCGGTGCGGTCATCGGGCTCGCTGCGCCATGGCGGTTGCAATAAACGCTGCGACTTCACTCGGCAACGTACCGCGGCCAAAACCGGCGTCGTAACCGAGTTCACTCGCCAACAGATTCGTCACGCGCGGCCCTCCGCAGCAGAGTACGACCCGATCGCGCAGACCCTCGGCTTCGAGTAGCTCGACAAGCGCGGTAAAATTGGTGATGTCGCTGCCCTTTTGGGTGACGACCTGCGAAGCGAGAATCGCATCGATCGATTTTTGCTTTGCGAACCGCGTTAGTTCTTCAACCGAGACTTGACTGCCGAGGTTGAATATCTCGAACTCATGATAACGCTCGAGCCCATAGTCGCCTTTGTAGCCCTTCATGTTCAAGATCGCGTCGATGCCGACGGTATGCGCATCGGTGCCGATGCACGCGCCGGCAACCCGCACCTTCCGCTTTACGCGTTCGCGAATGAGTGCGTCGATCTCATCCATCGACATTTGGTGCACGCGCGCCGAGGGCGCCGAGATCGTGCTGGTATCGATACTCTGCGGCGTGCTTGCGTACACCACAAAAAACGAGAAGCCGGTCGCAATTTGGCGGCCTTCGACAACCTGCACATCGGCAAACCCCATCTTTGCAACCAATTGTCGGGCCACCTCATCGGCGGCTTCGCTCCACGGTACCGGCAGCGTGAACGACATCTGCAATTTCCCGTCGTTCATCGTGTCGCCGTACGGTTTGACCAAAGTGCTCATGCGCGCAGTGCCTCTTCAAAGGGGTTCCAATATCGCGGGCTGCGCGCAAAGACTCCGTCGAATCCCCGCCCGCCGTCGGGTGGACGCGATACATCGGCGAAGTTCTTCTCTTGGATTGCCTGCATGAGCCCACGCTCTGCAACGTGCTGCAATAGCTTCTCAGCGCCCGCCAACACTGACTGCGCGCGCTGCTCGATCTTCCCATCTGGTTTGAAGGTTATCTCATCGCCGAAGTGGCGCGCGGTATTCATGACATATTTCGCATTTTCGATCGCCAGCGTGCGATCTCCTAAAAACGGCGTATGAATCGCTTCGGTCAGCATTCCGCACAAGTGGATGGTTTGCCCGGTCATTACCGACGTGAGGTTAAACAGCGCGTCGATCAAGTGCCCTTTGAAGATGTCGCCGGTCATGTGCTTGGTCGGCGGCATATATTTGAGCGGCGCATCGGGGAATATCTGCCGCGCCAGTTGGGCCTGCGCAACTTGAAAGAGAAACCCGTCTTCTAAATCAGGATTGATTTCGTAGGCATCCCCAAGCCCAATCTGGCGATCCAGCATACCCGCGCGATGCGCGAACTCTTCGTTGATAAACTGCGAAGCCAGTACAGCCGGAGCTTGCTCAACCGCATCCGCGGTGGTGAGATAGTTGTCTTCGCCGGTGTTGATGATGATGCCCGAATACGCATTTAACATTCGGCTAAAA
>JALYVT010000047.1 GCA_030853105.1 Vulcanimicrobiota bacterium | reverse complement strand
TCCTTGCGCGATCGCGACGGCCGTTTCAGAGATCGCGATGACGTCGCCCGGTCGCGCAATTCCGCGCACGGCATCGGCAACGATGCCAACGAGATCGTCGTTGGGATAGATCAATCGCGTACGCACCGGAATTGCCAACAGACCCGGCGGAAGTTCTGCGCGCGTAACGGTCAATCGGCGAGTCATACGCGCAAGCCCTCAACGATCTCCTCGAGCTTATAGACGCGCGAGCCTTTAAGCAGCACCACATCGTCACTACCGGCGTGACTGCGCAGCCACTGCACCGCATCGGCATTGCCGGCGTAACGCACGACCCGATCGCTGGCGAGACCGCCGCGGCGCGCGCCTTTGGCAAGCTCATCGGCGAACTCACCGCCCACCAGCAGACGATCGATTCTATTCGCGGCTGCGCGCTCACCGACTTGCTCATGCATTGCTGCGGATTGTTCGCCCAGCTCCGCCATACTTGCCAGCACCGCGATGCGTTGAACGCCTGACTCCGTGGCAAATGCATCCAAGGTCGCCAACATGCCCGCGAGTGAGGCGTTGTAGGCATCGAACACGATTCGGGGACGGCCGTCGATGCGGATGGTTTCGTATCGCCCGCTCGGCAGTTGCAGGTCGGGAATGGCAGCGATGATTGCTTCCAGCGGGAGATCAAGCGCGAGTGCAGCGCAGATTGCCGCTGCCAGATTGGAGAGATTGTGATCGCCGGGAATGCGCGCATCCATGGCGTATTCGCCGTAGCTCCGTTCGAGTCGCACGCGCAGGTGCGAGCGGTCGAGGACGAATGCACCGCGCTCGTTGCTCTTTCCAACGCCGAACCACAGCGGTTCATGCGACAAACCCGCCGCTCGCTCAACGGAGACTTTATCGTGGACATTCAGAATCGCGCGCGCGCCGAGCGCGAACAACTCCCATTTAGTCGCGTGAAGGTTCTCGCGCGACCCCATAATCTCCAGATGCGCTTCGCCGATATTGGTCAGCACGCCGAATTGCGGACGCGCGATCTCGACGAGCGGCAGAATATCGCCCTTATGCCGAGCACCCATCTCGACGATGACCACCGGAGCGTCGGGATCGAGCGTGAGGAAGAGCTTGCTTACGCCGATCTCATTGTTTTCATTTGCGGGCGATGCCGCGACGCGCCCTTTGAAGTGCGCGTTTAGAAGTTGCTGCAAGAGGAACTTGGTGGTCGTCTTTCCAGTGCTTCCGGTGATCGCGACAATCTCGCCTGCAAACCGGTCGCGAGCGGCCGCCGCAAGTTGCATGTAGGCGCGTTTGGTATCTTGCACAATCAGCGCTGCAACGTGTTCGGGTGTCGTCGATGCGTCCTCGGTGATGATGCCTGCAGCGCCTTGCTCGAGCGCGTGCGCGATATAATGATGCCCATCGAAGTGCTCGCCGCGCAAGGCTAAGTACGTCTCTCCGGGCCGAATCGTGCGACTGTCGGTAACGATCTGCGCTTTTTTCGGAAATACGGCTGCATTACGCACCATTGCACCGGTCGCCGCAACTGCCTCATCAAGCGTTAGAGTCATCGTGCGCTCGTTCCGCGCGCCGCCAACGCTTTCGCCGCTACTGCCGAATCGTCAAACGGCAACCGCTGCTCGCCGACGAGCTGGTAGGTTTCGTGGCCCTTTCCGGCGATCAACACGACATCGCCGCTGCGAGCATCCGTGATCGCCCGCTCGATCGCTTCCCGCCGATCGACGATCAATCGATGGTCGGCGCCTTTCAAACCGGTGACAATGTCGCCGATTATCGCCTGCGGATCTTCGCTGCGCGGATTATCCGATGTGACGTAAATCCGATCGGCCAGCTTCTCCGCGACCTCGCCCATCTGCCGGCGTTTCCCCTGATCGCGATCGCCGCCGCAGCCGAAAACCAGCAGCAAACTGCCCGTCGCCGTTTCGCGCAGCGCCGTCAGCGCGTTCGAGAGCGCATCGGGCGTGTGCGCGTAGTCAACAACGACATCGATCCCTCGGGCGCGCTGATGCTGCATGCGCCCGGCGACGCGTTCAAGATTAGCCAAACCTTCGACCGAGAAACGATCAGAGATATCAAGCGTGCGCGCGATAGCAATCGCGGCCAATGCGTTAGCGACATTAAATCGGCCGGGAAGGTTGACGGTGAAGGTCGTGCGATCGACTGCAAACGTGCTGCCTGCCGCTGCGACCCGAATATCTCGTGCGATCACATCCGCTTTCGCTTCTAGTCCGTATGTCAGCACCGATTTAGCGTCCGCAAACTCGGCTGCCCATGCGGCGCCGAGTGCGTCGTCCGCGTTGAAGACGCAGGCCTGCGCCTGTTCGAACAGCACGCGTTTCGCGGCAGCATACGCCCCTGGTGTTTTATGGAAATCCAAATGATCGCGCGTCACATTCGTTAGCGCGGCTGCACGAAACCGGACGTCGTTTACGCGTTGAAGGGCTAGTGCGTGCGAGCTAACCTCCATCGCTACCCCGCGCGCACCGCTGTCGCGCATCTGCGCAAGCAGTTGGTGCAATTCGGGAGCGAGCGGCGTGGTGTTCGACAAGTTCCAATGACGGTCCGAGAAGTCGGCGCCGAGCGTTCCGATCGTTCCGGACGGAATCCCGGCTGCATTCAAGATCGCGCCGACCATCTGTGCAGTGGTCGTCTTTCCGTTCGTTCCGGTTATACCAATTGTCAGCATCGCGCCGGAGGGCTGGTCGAAGAAACGATCCGCGATAACCGAGAGTGCTGCAGCGGTATCGGGCACAACCACCGAGGTTACGCCGCTTGGAAGCTCGCGCGCATCTTGCATCACAACGACCGTTGCGCCGTTTTCAATTGCGCAGTCGATGTAGCGATGGCCGTCGGTGTGCTCGCCGCGCAGGGCAACGAACAGTGCGTCGGCGCCCGCCTTTCGCGAGTCGATTGCAATTGCGGTCACTCTGCGGCGGATTTCGCCCCGCACCTCGGCCTCGAGGCCGCTGATCAGGCGATCGAGCCGCGCAGCCCTTGCTTCATACACGCAGGTCACTTCGGCTTTGCAGTCGGCCGTACCAAGCGCTCGACCGCCGGGAGATTGCCCGAATGCAGCATGGCGGCTTTAGCGATTTGGACGAAGGCGGGTGCAGCCACGACGCTGCCGTAAATCGCGCCCTGCGGACGCTCAACCTTCACATAGATGACGTAGCGCGGATGTTCGGCCGGGATCATGCCGATAAACGATGCCACATATGCACCCGACTCATAGGTTCCGTTGAGCGCCATCTGCGCAGTGCCGGTTTTTCCGGCCGTGGTGTACCCGGGAATCTGAGCCGACGGATTGCCGGTGCCGTGCAGCACGACCGCCCGCAGAAACCCGCGCAGCGTAGCCGCCGTTGTTTTGGAGAATATTCGGTGTTCAACCTCGGGCTTGTAGCGGTAGAGCACTTTACCCTGCGCATCGGCGATTGCATCCAGGATTCGCGGGCGCAGCAAGACCCCGCCGTTTGCGATAGCGCAGTAGAATCGCGTCAGCGCAATCGGCGTCACCGCGACGCCCTGCCCAAACGACATCGTGGCAAGCGACGAATCACTCCACTGCGCGGGCGCCGGCACAATGCCAGGATTTTCGCCGGGCAGACCAATCTGCGTCGGTATTCCGAACCCGGCCTTGCGTTCCATTGCGTAAAAGGTTTTCGCGCCGATTGCTATACCGACTCGCGCGGCGCCGACGTTTAGCGAATCTTGAATGATCTCTTTGAGCGTTTCGGTCCCGTTTGCGTTTCCGATAAAACCGTCGTCGGCGTTGTGGATCGTTCGCCCGCCGACCTCAAGGGTATCGCTGACCGGAAACCCCGTTCGAGTCGTCACTTTTCCGCTATCGAGCGCGGCTGCCGCCGTAACCAGCTTGTAGGTTGAGCCTGGTTCGTAAGCGTCTTCCACGGCGCGATCGCGTCTTGCCCCGATCGGAAACTTGCTGAACGTATTTGGATCGAAGTTGGGTGAGTTAGCCAGCGCCAAAACTTCGCCGGTCTGCGGATCCATAACAATTGCAGTTCCGCTCTGCGCATGATAGAGCTTCACTTGCGAATCGAGCGCGCGTTCGGTGACGAACTGCAGATACGAATCTAGTGTCAACTCAAGATTTAGGCCGGGCCTCGCGGCTTTGATAATATCTTCGTGGCCGAACGGTAACGGCCGACCGAACTCATCCTCTTCGAGCGAGACTTTTCCCGAGCTGCCTTTGAGAAGGTTATCGAATGAATACTCAAGCCCGTCGAGCCCGTTCTCATCGATACCAACGAAACCAAGAACCGTCGAGGCCATTCTGCCGACCGTGTCATAACGGCGGCCGGTGTCCTCTTCAATAATTTTTATGCCGCTGATGTTGCGCTCGCGAACGCGTTCGGCGGCATCGTGCGACACTTTTCGTGCAATCCACACAAACTGCATGTGTTTGTCGTGCATCGTCACAATCACCGCCGGATCGAGCTTTCCGAAAACTGCGCGAAGCTGCGTGACTGCTCGATCGGCATCGAGCAGGTCGTGCGGCACCGCATAGACACTTTCCGACGGCATCGAGCGCACCATCACGCTTCCGCTTCGGTCTAAGATGCTGCCGCGGCGCGCGAACACGTCGATCGTATCCGAGCGTTGCGCAAGTGCCGCCCTAGCAAGCACCGGCCCCTCGATCACTTGAACGTGGAAGAGCTTATAGGTGAGAAATAGCCCGATCGCGAGGAACAGATAAAAGACGATCTTCGCACGCTTCGGTCCGATCTGCGTGAACTTGCGGGCGTGCATTTCGTATGTCCTAGCGCGCCGGATTCAACCATCCTGCGACGGTCGAAAGCAGTGCGAGTCTGCCGTGACCCTTACCATCGTACCGCACCGTCGGCAGGGTGACGATTGCGAATTGCGCCGGATCACGCATTCCGAGCTGCGCTGCGATCGCTGCCAATCGATCGTCGGAGCGAAGTTTGCCTAACTGATCGTCGAGTCGCGCGGTTTGCGCCTGCAGCACCGACCTCTCATGATCGGCTTTTGCAACCGAGTAATTCAGGCTCGTAAGATTGGATACCAGCATGACGTAGATCATCATCAGCGCTGCTACGCCGATTAGTGCAATGCTGAACTTCGCAAGCCCCGCGTAACGCATTCGCGCGCTGTGGGTTTGGCGACGCTGGGTTGCGGCTTTTGCCGTTCGAACATTTTGAATTCGCTGCGCTGCTACCATCTGCTTAACTCGCCTTCCGTTGCGCTGCGCGCATCTTTGCGCTTCGCGCGCGTGGGTTTTGAGCGATCTCCGCCTCGCTAGGCAGAACCGGCTTGCGCGTAATCACGTCCAAGCGCGGGTCGTCGCGAAAACTGGTCTTAACGATTCGATCCTCTAAAGAATGAAAGCTGATTGCGACGACGCGACCGGCCGTGCGCAACCGCCCGGCGGCACTCTCAAGACCGTCGCGCAGCGAATCGAGTTCATCGTTCACCGCGATGCGCAATGCTTGAAAGACGCGGGTGGCCGGGTGAATCTTTTCGCGGTGCCCTTTGCGCTGCAGCAGTCCGGAGACGAGTTGCGCAAACTCGGTCGTGGTTTCGGGAAGACGGCCGGTCTCGCGGCGATGCACGATAACCCGTGCGATCTTCCGCGCCGCGCGCTCCTGGCCGTAGTGAAAGAAGATATCGGCAAGTTCCGATTCGCTTGCGCTCGCCAAGATGTCGTAGGCGCTTTGACCAGCATTCGGGTTCATGCGCATATCGAGCGGCGCGCTCTCGCGAAACGAAAATCCGCGACTGCGTTCATCTAATTGCATTGACGAAACCCCCAAGTCGTACAAGATGCCGTCGATTTGCTCGACCCCAAGCTCGTCGAGGACGCGCGGCAACTCCCGGAAATTGGCATGGATCAAGGTAAAGCCGGGATGATTCAGCGTGAGCGCACGGGCGGACGGGTCTTGATCGAACGCGATCAGCCGGCCGGCCGTCAGCCGCTCTAAGATGCCCGCCGAGTGGCCACCCGCCCCAAAGGTCGCATCGACATACGTCCCATCCGGCCGGATCGCCAGATACTCCAGCGCCGGGGAATAGAGAACCGCGGTATGGCTCATGGCAGGCGACCATCAGTACAGTCCAAGCTCGGCCATGAACTCGGCGACCTCGCCCTCAGGCGCAGCATGGGCAGCCAGCCGCTCGCTAGCCCAAACCTCAATCCGGGTGAGCGACCCGATTGAGACGACCTCGCGCTCGATCCCGGCATAGGTGCGCAAGGCGCCCGGAATCAGCAGCCGGCCTTGCGCGTCGCACGAGACTTCCTCAGTGTGGGCAAACAGGTGGCGGACCAAGCGCCGATAGCGCTCGTCCTTGCGGGGCGCCGCCTCAAGCCGCCCGCAGAACTCAGCCCAAGCCGCCGCCGGGTAGAGCGCTAAGCACGGATCGGGCTGCGCGATAGTCAGAAAGAAGCCGGCGCCAAGCCGCTCGCGAAACCGGGCGGGTACGATAAGCCGCGCCTTGTCGTCCAAAGCGTGCTCGACCGACCCCGTAAACCGCGGCAGCTCCGCGTGCATCCGACCTCCCTACATCACCACTTCACACCACTTTGCACCACTATACCCCCTGCGGCCTCCCGACGCAAGGTTTGGGTTCAGAAGTTGATGCTAGTACACGGTCGCGATTCCGACCTATCCCTGTCGTAGCCACTCCACAAATTCTAGATAATTTGACAGACAATGGCCGAACCGTGGCTCTTGGGTTTTACCGGCCGCGTGCTTCCAGAATGTCGCCACCAGCACCGGGACGACCCATGCCAAGACACGCGTGCTGCTGGTGATTTGGACACAGCCCGCAATCAAGCGGGCAGGCATCTTTTATTTCCGTTCCAAAGGCGAGCGGAATAGTGCCGGGTTTGTTATATTTTGAAAAGTTACGTACATCTCGGCGTCACCGTAGACCAGCGCTTCGAATGGCCCACATTCCGAGCAGCGCTTGGCCATATATACCTTGGTTTCTCGAAGCAATATCTTGGCGTCGATCACCTTACGGCACTCGGGACAGACGCTCCGGGTAAGCTCAAAAAAGACGTAGCCTGGCATCCTGCTTCTTGGGCGTGGTGCTCATCGCCGAAACACCTTTCCGATTACTCGCTCAAAGACACCCGGCTCAAGTCGCTCCGGCTTTACAACGAGGTAGCGGCTCTCATCAACTCGCACCACGCCTGCAAGTTGGAGTTTTCCAAGCTCGATTGTGCATGTTTCGCGTGAAGTTCCAATCAATTGCGCAAGTTCCTGATGTGAAAGCCGTACCGGTATGCGCACATCATCGCTTTGGAGCGGCTCACCGTGCTCGCGCGCAAGGTGGCGTAATGCGTGCATTAAGCGCAAGCGTACCGACCCATATGCCAGGCCGGCTATGCGCGTCTCCATATCCTGCCGCCGGTGCGCAATTTCGTGTGCCACCATCATCGTGAGTTGAGGTTTGTGTCCCATGAGGCGCGTAAAATCTTCGACCGAGGAGGCGCAAATGTGAGCCGCATCGATGCACTCGGCAAACGTTTGCCGGTGTGATTCTTTGAAGAGCGCGAGTTCCCCGAAGACATCACCCGGGCCCAAGATGGTAAGCGTTAGCTCCTTTCCATCCTCGGTGGCACGATACAGCCGGACATGCCCGGTCTTTAATAGATACACGGCGTCGCCGAGATCGCCCTCAGAGAAAACAATCTCTTTCGGGTGGTAGTCGCGCTCATGAAAAAGATGGGCGTATTTGGCAATCTCTTCGCGCGGAATTCCGCGAAAAATCAGGCTTCGTTCGAGGTACCAGACTTTGTTTGCCACCGGAGGTTTCTTCCCGAGAATACGGGCGAAAGCCCGTCGTAACCGTTCGACGCTGGGTGTGCCCGTTATCCGGTGGCCGTCAGAAAGCAAGAGTGTCGGGGTCACGGATACCCGCACCCCGTTTGATGCCGCTTCCGATTGGTCTTTAACAGTTAGCTTCAGCCCGCTGAACATTCGTAAAGCGGCTTGTACGCGATCCACCGCGATCGGTGAAAACAGGCAATCACTGCTGACATAAAGGATGAGCGGCACGGGTTCTACTGCCGTGAGCAAACGACGAACACTAGGGGCGGCATTGTGAGTCACCTCACCGCTCGCCAGAATCGAGTCGCGCTAAAAGTTTTTTTATTGCCGCGGTGCACGCCACGGCCAGGGAGCGCAGAATTCAAAGCATCTGAACATACTAGCTCTAGGTAGGCTAGTGGGCCTGTGAGCTGGATCACATCACGTCTTTCGACTCGCCGCTTTCGGCGGGGGAAGGAGCACGGGCACCCGTCTCCGTGCTCCTTTTGCGAATCGCCGTCGATTCTGCTACTTCAGTTTGACATCGACGACGACGGGAGTCGCACCCATCGTCGGCATGTGATCGTTGTTTGCGAACTGGACTAAGATTTGCGCCGAACCGGAGCGCCACGAGGTTAGATCTATCGGGGCGGTTTTAGTACAGGGCATCCCAATCATCGCAGGCTCGGCCATCGTCATGAGCGGCTTAAGCTGGTCCGTTGACATGTGCGTTTGTTCCATCAGCATCTTGCCCATCTCCATACCGGCGGGAGTCTGCATCATCGCAACCATCGGCGTGCCCGGCGATGCGGTCGTTTCACCGTTCTGATGAACGAACACATGAAGGTGACCCCAGCCTTCAACGTCCTTCTTTCCTTCTAAATTGCACGAAAGATCGAAGTGGCTAACGGCCATTACGAGATTGAAGCGTTTGCCGACCGTTGCGCCATTTTTAGGTGCCAAAATAGTAAGGCTTGGCTTACCACCCATCATCGCGCTCGGGAGTGCCTTCGGACTCGTGGGTGCGTAGTCTATGGTCACGCTGACCGGCATACTATTCATGGCATGCGCGTCGTTAGCAAGCATCGCCGTTATCGTGTGCTTTCCGGCTGATAACCCTTGTCCCGGAATTGAGATCGAGGTTGAACAGTACGGTGCGATAAGATGCGGCATATCCATGCCGTCTACCATGACGTGAATGTGGCCTTCATCAGTCGAAGCATTCGTCTTACCGACGTTCAGACACTCAAGATTAAAATTTCGGATCGCGACTTTCAACGGTATTGAAGAGCTGTGAATCGTTGCTCCAGCCTGCGGAGTGACAATCGAGATCGACGGCGGCGCCGTCATCGCGGCAATCGCCGGCAACGAAAGCGCGATCAGGCCGGCGGTCGCAAGTGACATGACTAGTCTTAGCATTCGAGAATGTATCATAGCAAAAGCTCCAGTTTGGAATGGTGGTGTCGTTTCGACACCGCCACTGTACCGTGATTACTTCGTTGATGCGGTGAGGTGGCTCACAAGCGGGCACCGCCCGATACTCCGGGCTCTCGCGACGCGAACCTGATGAGAGCCCCGACGATCGAGCTCACAAATGACTCACCGCCGCCGTGGCCGCTGTCGTTCAGCACGTGGAGACTGCTCGTCGGCCAGTTCTTCGACAATTGCCAGGCCGTATCCAACGGACTGCTAAAATCGTAGCGACCGTGGATCATTTCCGCCGGAATGCCGTTTAGAACGGAAACATTTCTGATCAGTTGTTCATCTTCAAGAAAGGCCGCATTCTTCCAATAATGGGTTACCAGCCGCGCAAAGCGCAGTCGAAACTTGGGATCTTCGAAACGCGGGTTGGGCGTATGGTTCGGGCTGAGCGAGACATGGGCGTCCTCCCAGCTGCACCACTCATATGCGGCGCGGTCGCGAACCGACGCATCAGAATCAAACAGCATCGTTGCGTAGGCATCAACTAAGGGACGGTCTTTTAGGTGGCTCGACACTGCGTTAGAAAAGCGCTCCCATTGCTGCGGGAAGATTCGGCGAACGCCTTCAGTGAGCCATTGAACCTCACGACGCGATGTTGTGGTGACGAGCGCGAGGACGAGCGCATTCACTCGCAGTGGATGCGACTGCGCATAGGCCAATGCAAGAGGTCGTGCCCCATGAGATGCCGAGCATAGTCCAGCTCTCGATACCAAGTGATTCCCGTAACTGCTCGATATCACCGATGAGATACGCGGTCGTGTTGGCGCGCAGATCGGCGTCGGGTTCGTTAGCCAACGGCGTGCTGCGACCGCATCCCCGCTGATCAAATAGAACGACTCGATAGGCATCCGGATCGAAAAACCGTCGGGAGCCTGGCGTGCAGCCTGACCCTGGCCCTCCGTGCAGATAAAGCGCGGGCTTGCCGTTCGGATTACCGCAGCACTCCCAATATACTCGATGGCCGTCGCCGACTTCGAGCATACCGCAATCGTAGGGTTCAATGGCTGCAAATTGATAACTCATATCGGAGAAACCCGTCGATCATGTCACGAAAGTCGGACTTGCTACTGATTACTGTACGCTTCCTAAGGGCCTTTCGTTAGCCGGTACCGTAACAGGTCTCGCTTCTATCGTATGATCGAAGGCTGACAAGCCGGCATTCTGCTCGCCAACACGCCGCATCGTGGTGGGTATACCGTTTCTACGGGTGATTAGATTTATGGACGCAGCTACTTACCGGCGGCGGTTGGCCTTTGGAGCGATGAGGTTGTAATGCGCCATTCGGGAAATCTCGGCAACGGCATATCCGGAATACTGCGTAGAATGGTATCTGCGCGCGAGCCATTCAAACGTGTGGAACGCCCGAATGTGCCCGTCGGCAGAGCGCATGACGGCATAAACTCGAGCGAGGCCGTAAATGTGGCGAGCCAGCCACGGATCGCGTGGATAATGCTGTTCCCAATCGTGAATCGAGTTTTCCAGCAGCGCGGCAAGATTCGCCACGCGTTCCGGATGCGCGGGATCGCGTTTCGCCTGCACGCTTAGGCGCATGAGTTCGTTGTGGATTCCCAACACGCTCATCTTCATTCGGCCGAAGTATTCGTCGGCCGGCGCGGGTCCGTTGGACGACCAGCCTGCCGGCGGCGCGACGCCTTGGTTGCGATTTGCGGCCTGAGCCGAAAACGAGCTTGCCATTGACAGGGCCACGAACAGCACGATGATCCGCATGGCGACTCCATTTGACGGCAACAAAGCCGTTGATTGGTAATCGGTTAGCGTCTCGCGATGTTTAGGGCAAATTCGGCAAGCTTATAGTCGCCCGGTGAGCCGCCAAGCGCGGTTTGAGGTGCGCAAACTCAACGTTCGATTTGGAGCAGCGCTGCTTTGCGCGAGGGATTCCAACGATAGCCGCCGACACCGCCGCCTGCTGGTACGATGCGATGGCACGGAATCAGTAATGCCAGCGAGTTTGCGGCGCACGAAACGGCGAATCGGTGACATACACGCAGTTAGCTCGCGCAATTGGCTCGCCGAACGCCGCTCGCGGAGTATCTTCGCGTACTCGCGCGGCGAGACGCGATCTGTTTGGTGAATTGCCGCTGCAAATGATACTCACTCATTGCAAGCTTTGCGGCAAGCTCCGACAACGTCGGCGGCGATTCGGCGCTCTCGATATAGCGGCAGGCCTGCACCATGCGGTCATCGCCGTCACCACCGTCTGGTTTGCAACGCTTGCACGCGCGATAGCCGGCGGCGCGAGCCGCTTGAACATCGGCGAAAAACTCGACATTGCGGCGCAACGGGCGCCGGCTCTTGCAGGTCGGACGGCAATAGATGCCGGTGGTTTTCACCGCATAGATGAATCGCGTGTGCGCTGATGGATCGCGGTCGGCTACCGCATTATAGCATTCGTCTTCGGGGAACGGGGCGGTTCTAGCGCTCATCAACATGCCCGCAGTATACCCGATCGGCGATCCGGCCGCCGCCTGATCCTTGCGCTCCAATTCTGCACCGACCCCAAGACAGCGATCGAGAAGCCGGAGTTCCGCGTCTGATCCGGGCGGTTCCGCGTTAAACTAAGGTGAGAAAAGCCAGCAAGCGGGCGGCGCGCCCGCAGGCCGGGTTGCGGGCCTGCCGAAAGCCGATACCTGAAAAGATGAAGAACCGGCGATTTGCGAGCCTCGGCGCACTCACGTTCCTTCTTAGCCTGCTCTACGGCTGCAGCCAGGGCGGGTATCTGCCGTATGCCCCGCACTCGATGGACGCAGCCCAGCTTCAAAACCTGGTCGCCGAGGCCTCATCGACTTACGATGTACCGCCGGCTCTCACCAGCGCGATCGTCTTGGCCGAGTCGGCCGGCAATCCGGCCGCGGTCAGCAGCGCGGGCGCCGAAGGTCTGATGCAGCTAATGCCGGGCACTGCCGCCAGCCACGGCGTCAGCGACCCGTTCGACCCGCGCCAGAATGTCTTCGGCGGCACCTCATATCTGCACGAACTGCTGGTGCACTACAAGAACAACGTCGAGTTAGCCGTCGCGGCCTATAACGCCGGGCCGGGCGCGGTCGATCAGTATCACGGCGTTCCACCCTACGCTGAGACTCGCGCCTATGTCGCGCGCGTACTCGCGGCCTACCACAGCTACTAGCGAACTCAGCTGCCATGGCGTCCGTTTCCGGCGCGCACGCTATTCCGCTCGCACCGCGCATGCGCTTTAGCCTGCCGATTCTCGATATCTATATTCTGCACGAATACTTGGGGCCGTTCTTTTTCGCGCTAGGCGCATTCTTCTTATTTTGGGCCGCCAACATCTTCATACTCTCGGCGGACTACGTCATCAACCAGCATGCGCCGTTTTTTTTGGTGCTGCGGTTTGTCGTCTTTCGAATCCCGCAGTCTATTCCGCTTGCATTTCCGTTTGCGACACTGTTCGCGACGCTGCTCGCAATTGGGCGTCTAATGGCCGACAACGAAATCGCGGCGCTGCGCACCACCGGCGTTTCACTCTGGCGAATCTGCATGACGCCGCTACTGTTCGGCTTCGCCGCGTTTCTGGTAGCCTATGGAACCAACGAATACGTTGTGCCCTACGCGGTCGACCAATCGACGCGCACATTCTATCAAATCATCTATCACACCGCCGCGCTTCCGGTCGAGCCGCAATTCTTCCGCAAAGACCCCGACACCGGCAATGTGTTCTATGTGAACCAAGTACTGCCCGATGGTCACACGATGCAGGGCGTGCAAGTCTATAAGCCCGGCCGCACCGGCTATTTCTCCGAGGTCGTTTCGGCCAAGTACGCGCACGTTGAAGGCGCAACGCTGATTTTAACCGGCGTGGTTGACTCACGGTACAACAACGACGGCGTTGTTTCGTCGCAAGTTCAAACCAAGCAAATCTCGATCGGCTTGCCTTTAGGCGAGACGGCGGCGGCATTTCTAAGCACCGTCAACAGCGACCCATTTACGATGAACAGCAAAACGCTCGGCCGCCAGGTCACCTCGCTCAAAGCCCAAGGTGTGGGCGGAACCGCGCTCGGAAACCTTGAGATCAACCTGGCCGATAAGACCGCGTTTCCGTTTGCGGCGTTCGTCAGCGTCATCATCGCGCTGCCGCTGGCGATTAAATTCGGGCGTCGCGGCCGTACGCTTGGAATTGCGCTCTCGTTACTTGCGTTCTTCGTTTATTACCTGATGAACTCAGCGGCCGGAGCATTCGGTCGGAACGGAGCGATCAATCCATTTCTGGCAGCGTGGACTCCAAACTTGATCTTCGGCATCAGCGGCCTATTGTTTCTCTGGAGAGAAGAGCGCTGAGCCG
>JALYVT010000046.1 GCA_030853105.1 Vulcanimicrobiota bacterium | reverse complement strand
CGGTTCGCAGGCCCAGCGGGTTCTCTGTCTCCGGGAACCGCTGTGAAATTCGCATCGTGCGAATTTCACGCTGCCTGAATTTTTGACAGAACAAAGTTTTGAAGCAGCCATCCATGGCTGGGTCAAAAATATAAGAGCTTCCCGGTAGACTAGAGAACCCGCCGGGCCTGCGAACCGAGCCATCCTGAACGAGCCACGACTGGCAAGAATTTTGCAGCGAAGCCAGAAGTAAGCGGGCATGAAAAAATTTCTGCGGGTATTCCTGTCGGCAGCGGGCCTTTTTGCGATGAGTGCGACCGCGGCAGGCGCTGATACGCCAACTCCGATTCGGCATCTTGTTTACAATTTCACCTATGCGCTCATTTCAAATTTGCAAATCAGCTCGTCCGGAATTAGTACGTCAAAGAGTGACGGCAGTATGGGAAGTACGGCCCCGGCGAGCGGCGTCTCGAACTATACCGGTGGGAACGCGGATAAGGGGACGATTACGGCGGATGTTTTGCAGGCGACGCCGGATGGCGGGTTGGTGGTGAACATCAGCGAGCAGGCTGAGAGTACACGCAAAGCTCCGGTTGTGAAAGCCGCGATCTACGGTGACGGGCGAGTGTTTTACGATACCAGCCAGACGATGAATGAGGAAGAGCTTGAGCTATTGCGTACGCTCGGACGCAACTTCGTGGATACATCACGACTGGATGCAAAGAATCATTGGCAGATTACCGGCTCGGGACCCGATCTGAGCGTGGTCGCCGACTATACGGTGAAGTCGAGCGCTAACGGGATTGCGAACATCGATATACAGCGCGTGGTGAAGATGACCGGCGCGCAAGCGCAAAACACGACCACCGACGGCAGCATAGTCTACAATCTGGCCGACTCGATGCCGACGGTCATTCATGAAGAGAGCATGCAGCGCCGGCAGCAGCAGATGGATCAGTACAATACGATCCAGACGCATATCGATTTAACGCTGTCGTCCGATTCATTGACGGCAGCCAAGAAGCAAGCCGGTGCGGGGTCGAGTCATTCATGATCAAGGGTCTTCGGGTTTTCACGGGTTGCGTCGTGTGCGTGGCGCTGCTGGGTGCTGTGGCCCCGGTACCGCTGCGTCATCTCGTCTATAATTTCGACGTGACGGTTCGGAGTACAACCTCGGTGCACAGCTCCGGCATCGGCACGACCGGCAGCGGCGTCAGTGATTATACCGGCGGAGTTGGGGACAAGGGAACGATCGTGGCCGATGTGATGGCTGCGACCGCCGATAAGGGCCTGGTGGTTGATGTCAGCGAGCAGGCGCGCAACGATCGCAGCGCTACGGTCGTGCGCTGCGCGGTGTACGGGGATGGGCGCGTCTTCTGCGATCCGTCTCGAAAAGTGAATGATGAAGAGATGGCTGCGCTGCGTTACCTCGGTCGTAGTTTTGTTGATCCGACTGCGCTCGATGCCAACAATCACTGGCGGATCGCGAACGCGTCGCCGGCGCTGGATATCTCGGCCGATTACACCGTAAAAAGCAACACCAATGGCATTTTAAACATTGACTTTCAGCGTGTTCTGGCCGTCAAGGGCGCGCAAGCCTCGAATACGACAACCGACGGCAGCCTGGTTTACAATTTGACCGACGATGTGCCCAGTCAAATCACCGAAGATACGATGGAGCGGTCCGGCAGCGCAATGAGCGGTGACTCCACGATTCACACGCAGATCCACCTGACACTTGCCTCCGATTCGATGCAGGCGCGCAAGCAGGCCGGCGTCTCACACTAAGTGATCGAGCAGTAAGTAAACGGCGGCGATTTGGGCGATGGAATCGATTTGGTGGGTGCGCGTTAGGTCAAGCAGCATCGAGCGGGGTACGAGTTCGACTTCGATGACCTCGGTACTGTCTAAGCGCTGATCCGCGATGCGCGTGCAATCGCGACCGATGAAAAAGTGGCAACGGCCGGCCGAATTGCTCGGCGCTACCAGCGCGGTTTGTATGTGCTCGATTGCGCCCGCCTGATAGCCGGTCTCTTCGAGTAGTTCGCGACCTACTGCATCGAGCGGCGTTTCATCTGCGTCGACGAGTCCCGAGGGCAGTTCGAGCGTTATTGATTGCGAACCGTACCGAAACTGACGTACCAGGATTGCCTGGTCTTGCGGCGTCAGCGCCAACACGACGACGAAGTCGTGCCCTTCGCGGACATAGTAGTCTTCGATCAGCGTCCCATCCGGCAGTTCGAGGCTGTCTTTGCGCAGGCGCATATAGTGCGACTCGACCACATAGGATGAAGCGGTGACACGCCAACTAGGGATTTCCATAGGTGCCCGGATTTTGGCAGCAATGCGCGAATCTCCGTTGCGGTGGATACGATTGTTGTAATCGGCGCCGGTACGATGGGTGCCGGGATCGCCTTTGTCGCGGCGAGGGCCGGCTTTAAGGTCGAGCTGGTTGAACCCGACCCGCCAACTCGCGAGCGGGCGTTAGCTAGACTGCGGGCGGATGTTCAGCGAGTCGACACCCCCGACGCGCTGAAACGCATCGAGTTTCGCGCGTCGATTGCGGAGATAAGCGCCGGCACGATCGCAATCGAAGCGGCTCCCGAGCGAATCGGTCTCAAACGGGAGATATTTGCCGAGTTGTCGCGCAAGTTGGGTTCGGATGCGATACTCGCGAGTAACACTTCGTCGCTTTCGGTCGCAGAGATCGCAACTGCAGCACAGAATCCGCAACGCGTTATCGGATTGCATTTCTTCAATCCGCCCGAAGCGATGAAACTGGTCGAGATCGTGCATCTGCCGCAGACCTCGGATGAGGTGCTCGAACGAGCCGAACAGTTCGTGCAAGCTTGCGGGCGCGATGCTGTTCTGGTTGCTGATACGCCTGGGTTTGTGGTGAACCGGGTTGCCAGACCGTTCTACTTGCAATCACTGCGCGCACTCGGTCGGGAGATTGCATCGCCCGACGATCTCGATATGCTCGCGCGCGGCATCGGCTTTCGGATGGGGCCGTTCGAACTCATGGATTTGATCGGCTTAGATATCAACCTCGCGACGACCGAGTCGGTGTACGAACGTACCGGCGCGGAGCGTTTGGCGCCGGTGCCGATGCAGCGCGAGATGGTTGCCGCCAATCGGCTCGGGCGTAAGACAAAACAAGGGTTCTACGATTACGCATCCGGCGGTTCACCCAGCCGTCCCGAGACCGAGTCGCCGCTTGCGGCTACGGGGGATGTCAATGCCGATGAAGTGATTACGATCCTCGGGTTCGATGGAATCGCGGGCGAGCTAAGCGAGATGCTGCCCCAGCATTATGCGCATGTCGGCACGATTGAGAACGATGACTTGCTCGACGAACTGTCAATGGAGACGACAATTCTATTTGATGTCGGGGACGGCGTGAGCGATCGCTGCGATATCATTCGACAGCTCGATACATTGCTGCCGCCTGACTCTGTGATTTTTGCCGATGCATACGCCAGCGATTTACAGGCTGCAGCTAAACGTATGCGGCATCCCGAGCGGCTGATCGGCTACGGGATTCTCTCTTCGATTGCCGGCCAGCACGTTGTTGAGGTGGTCGATGCCGATTATACCGGCGACGACGCCCTTAGCTTAGCCCAAGAGTTCTTCGAGTCGCTCGGCAAACGCGTTGTTCTGGTAGCCGATGCCCCGGGACTGTATCTGGGTCGCACCGTCGGTGCGATCATTAACGAAGCCATCATCGCGGTGCAAGAGAATGTCGCCTCACCCGATGATATCGACCTCGCGATGCGCTTAGGAACCAATTACCCGATCGGACCGATTGCTTGGGGTCGCGAAATCGGCGGCGCGCGAGTCAGCCGAATCCTCAACCGGGTCGCCGCATTCGAAGGCGCGCAGTTTGCGCCGCATCGCGCACTGTGGGTACTTGATGCGCATGATGAAGAAGCGCCTGCTCAGGATGACAAGTAGCGTGGGGAGAAGTGTTGTAGTCATCGATGCCGTACGGACGCCGATCGGCCGTTACGGCGGCGCACTTGCTCATGTACGCCCGGACGACTTAGCCGCTCTGGTCATTCGCGCAATCGTTGAGCGCACTAAGATCGATCCCGCACTCATCGAAGATGTCTTATTCGGCGCCGCAAATCAGAGCGGAGAAGATAATCGCAATGTCGCACGGATGGCTGGATTACTCGCCGGTCTGCCGGTTGAAACTGCGGGTGTAACGATGAATCGACTCTGCGGCAGCAGTCTGCAGGCGATCAATTCAGCGGCGCATGCGATCGCATTCGGTGAAGGTGAGATTATGATTGCAGGCGGAGTGGAGTCGATGACCCGCGCGCCGTTTGTGCAGCTCAAAAGTGAGAAGGCATTCGGCCGAGGGTCGCAGATTTTCGACACGACGATCGGCTGGCGCATGGTGAATCCGAAGATGAAAGCCGCGTATCCGCCGATCTCGCTCGGCGAAACCGCCGAAAACGTAGCCGAAAAATACGGCGTCACTCGTGAACGGCAGGATGCTTTTGCACTTGAATCGCAGCAGCGATGCAAATCGGCGGTCGACGCTAGTGCGTTCGCGGATGAACTCGTAAGTGTGAACGAGGTGCACGCGGATGAGCATCCGCGACCGGATGTAACACTTGCGGATCTGGCAAAGCTTAAGCCGGTCTTCAAATCCGGCGGCACCGTTACCGCCGGAAACTCCTCGGGGATCAACGACGGCGCATCGGCGCTGCTGCTCTGTGAAGCGGCGACCGCGCAGCGTCTCGGACTACAGCCGATGGCGCGCATCGTTGCGACCGGCGTCGCCGGTGTGCACCCCGATCTCATGGGGTTGGGTCCGATTCCCGCAACCCGCAAGGCGCTGGCGCGCGCCGGGCTGACGATGGAGCAGATCGACCTGGTTGAGATCAATGAGGCGTTTGCCGCCCAGTCGCTTGCCTGCATGCGCGAACTAGAGATTGAGCCGAGCAAGGCGAATGTAAACGGCGGCGCTATTGCTCTGGGTCATCCGCTCGGCGCCAGCGGCGCTCGAATCGCCACAACGCTGCTGCATGAACTTAAGCGTCGCGGCGGCCGGTACGGCTTGGCGACAATGTGCATCGGCGTCGGCCAAGGCATCACGACCATCTTCGAAAGGGTACAATAATTTTCATGACGCCAACCGCCGCACCACCCAAAACTCAGTTACTTATCGGCAGCGAGTGGCTCGACTCGAGTTCGGGCGAAAGTTATACCGACAGCAATCCGGCAACTGCGGGCGCGCTCGCGCAAGTAGCGAGCGCATCGCGCGATGATCTCGCTCGCGCGGTCAAAGCAGCTCGCAAAGCCTTCGATGGTAAATGGTCGACGATGGCCGCTTCGCGCCGCGCGAAGATCATCTCGAAAATGGCGCAGCTTATCGGTGAGCGCGCCGGCGAGCTCGCATTGCTGGAGGTGCGCGACAACGGCAAGTCGCTCGCGACCGCGAAGGGCGAACTCGGCGCTATTGTCGATACATTTGAGTTTTACGCCGGCGCAGTCACCAAGAATTACGGTTCGACGCTGCCCGGACCGATGCCGAATTATCTGGCGCATACCGTTCCGGAGCCGGTCGGCGTTGTCGGCGCAATCGTTCCGTGGAACTTCCCGCTGTTGCTCGCGAGCTGGAAGGTCGCGCCGGCGCTGGCCGCCGGCTGCACGATCATCTTGAAGCCCGCACCTTGGACGCCGCTTACGGCAATCGAACTCGGAAAGATCGCGCTCGAAGCCGGGCTGCCCGAAGGCGTGCTGAACATTCTTACCGGCCCCGATCCCGATCTTGGGCAAGCCATGGTCGAACACCCCGGCATCGACAAGATCGCGTTCACCGGAAGCACCGCCACCGGAAAGCGCGTCGCTGCAACTGCCGCCGCAACACTCAAACGCGTAACGCTGGAGCTTGGCGGGAAATCGCCATCGATCGTCTTTGACGATGCCGATGTCGAAGCGGCGGTAAACGGGGCGCTCTACGGTATATTCTACAATGCCGGGCAAACGTGCGAGGCGCGTTCGCGGGTGCTGGTGCACGAGCGGGTTTACGATCAGTTCGTCTCGCTGTTTACGGAGAAAGCCGCAAAATTGCGCGTCGGCAATCCAGAAGACCCGCAGACACAGATCGGCGCAATAACGATGGCCGAGCAGCTGCAGAAGATCGCCGACTACTGCAAAACCGGTGAAACCGAGGGTGCAAAGCGACTATTCGGCGGCGAGTTTGCGGCGGCCGGAAGCGCGTTTGCACGCGGCATGTTTTGGTGCCCGACCGCCTTTGAAGCTTCGCCGAGTCATCGTATCGCGCGCGAAGAGATATTCGGTCCGGTTGCCGCGCTGATGAAATTCAGCGACGAAGCCCAAGCGATCGCGCTTGCCAACGATTCGGACTATGGTCTGTCGGCCAGTGTGTGGACGCAGAATCTCGGTCGTGCAAATCGACTTGCCAAAGCAATCCGCAGCGGTACGGTCGCGATCAATACGCCGTATGCGGTCTTTCCGGGGGTTCCGTTCGGTGGCTACAAGCAGTCGGGGTACGGACGCGAACTCGGGTTCGAAACAATGCGCGCGTACAGCGAGACAAAGAGTGTGATCACCTACATCGGAGAGAAACCGATCGACCCGTTTGGAGTATAAGCGGCCATCGAACAATTAAAGATCGGCAGCACGTACGACACGACGTACGGAACACTTTGGAAAGACGGAACCTACTTTCCTCGCGGCACCCACGTTCTGCTTGTCGGGTTGCATCTGGATCAGGGGTATTGCGTTCGCTTTCCGGCTGAAGTTGACGGCGAACCGCTCGAGACTTGGGAGGACTGGAGCGAAGCCGATTTTCTCGCCGACGAAGGTGCAGTGCAACCCGCGAACGCGATCTCAGCATCCGTCTTAGCCGAAGCGCGCGAAGTTCTGGGCGACGCCGAAGACGGCTGCCATCTGCATCTCCACGAAGACGACGAAGAGTAGTTAGGTGCCGAGGTGGTAGGTTGTTCCGGCGGTGACGGTTGGGTTGCATTGCTGCAGATTGATCGTGTTGCCGGCGCTCATGTAGGTTGCGCTGAAGCAGTATTGCACGGTGGGATTTCCGATGGTGAAGACCGTTGAGCCGTCGGTCAATGTCGTTTGCGTGGTGACGACGCCGGTCGGAACTTTGTTGACGATATCGTAACCCGAGGACTCAACCACCGGAACGTTTGCGACCGGTTGGCCGGCTTGCGTCACCTTTACGGTCACCGTCATCGCGATAATCGGCGGGTTCGGGTTCTTCTTGCCCTTGCAGCCGGTAAGAAGCATCGCCGCCGCGGCGATCGTTAGAACAAGGCGCAGCATCATACCGATGTATCGGCACGTCCGTGCGATTTAGCGAGGTTCAAGCTGGGAGGCGAAGAACCGCTGGGCTTTCTTTGCGATCGCGGCGTAGTATTCGCGGAATAGTGCGGAAGCGATCGTGCCAGGCCAATGGGCTGGAAGCAGCGTGCTCGGCAGGCCCGGATCCAGGTAAGCAAACCGCCGGAAATCGTGCACGAGCCAAAGCCGCTCGACAAACGCGCCCTCGCTGCTGAGGGTGCCGCGTTCGCGCTCTTCGCGAAGCCGCGGTCTGTAATGGGCGATGAATTCGTCGTACGATTTGGCGATCGCAGGCAAATCCCAGCACCGTTCAAGAAGGCGGCGATCCGAGAGCGGGCCGTCGTATTGGGCGGTAAATTGGTCGATTCGATCGAGCAGATCGTGAGCGTGGGCGGTCTCACTCGCGGCGTCGATAGCGTCGGCCGGCGAGAGCCAAATTGTTCCCGTGAGCGGCGCGAAGCCCAAGACGGCGAGGTCCTTGCGCAGACGATCGCCTCGCGCGCGCCGCGTCACGGGTGGTCTAAAAACCAGCATGCGCCAGCGGCCGTCCCATTCCACAATCGGCTCGTAGATGCGCGGACTGATCTGCCTCACCCGCTCGCCGCCGTGCTCGGTGAGCGAATAATAGGATCGGTTACCGCTCCGCTCGGCTTGCAGCCAGCCTTGTCGGGACATCCGACTGACCGCCTGGCGGACAGCTTGCTCTGAGAGCCCGAACTGGGCCATCAATCGTATGAGGCTGCCGACCCAGAGCCGGTTGTGAATCCCAACATAGTCGCCGAACAGGGTGAAAATGAAGGAGTTCGGCCTGGCGACCTGGCGACTTGCCACCTTGACACCTCCCTTTCACCGGCGTAATATGACGCTATTCCAACAAGTTGCTAAAAATCCGTCATAACGAGGCTGCGATGGCTAGGATATCTACTTTTGACGACTGGATCGATCTGCTTAAGCAGTGGCAGATCGACATCGGGCTCGATCGCGAACTGATCGAGCGCTATATGCCCGGATATCAATTCGAGGCGAAGTACGGTGAGCTGCCGAGCAGCGAGATAACCTTCGGCGAATACCGGGGCGAACGCAAGTGGGAGAAGGTGCTGGAGATTCCCGATCAGCGCATGCGCGACGCGGTCATGAACATGGTGGTCTATCAGGGCGACACCGAGTTTGCTTCCAACGAGCAGCAGCGCTTTCTAGTGAACAACGCGCCCAGCGACTACGACTTGGCCTCGCTCGTGCGAATCATGGTCGAGGAGACTCGGCACGGTTACCAGATGTGCCATCTGTTGATCAAATATTTCGGCAGTGACGGAAAAATCGAGGCCCAAAAACTGCTCGAACGCCGCGCTTTCGGCAAGAAGAATCGGCTGCTCAATGCATTTAACGATGACGTTACGCATTGGCTCGACTTTTATGCCTACACGAACTTCATGGATCGCGACGGTAAGTTCCAGTTGACGATGCTTTCGCATTCGGGGTTTGCGCCGCTAGCCGCATCGATGGGCCCGATGCTCAAAGAAGAATCGTTTCACATGGGCACCGGTATCTCGGGGCTGCGCCGAATTGCGCAAGCCGGCGTTATTCCGGTCGAGATTCAGCAGAAATACTACAATAAATGGATTTCGGGTTCGCTCGACCTGTTCGGAACCGACCACTCAAGCTCGGCGCAGTGGGCCTACGCCTGGGGCATTAAAGGGCGCGTCGATGAAGACAAGGCCAGCGAAGAAGTCTGCGACCGCGAGCATCTCAACGAACGCGCACGCGGGCAATTTTATGAAGAAGTTGTCGGGACGGTCGAACGGGTAAACGGCGTGAACGCTTCGCAGACGAAGCTGTACGTCCCGGACAGTAAATTCAACCGTATGATCGGCTCGCATAAGGACGAACGCTGGAGCGTTGACGGGCGCCGCTTGACACAAACCGAGTGGGAGACCTATGCGCCGACCGTTCTCCCGAGCCCGGCCGATGATGCCGCTCTCAAAACATACTTCGCCGATCCGAGCTGGATCGCACCAAAAGGAAAGGCCGCATGAGCACAACCGTAAACGGAACTCCGCAGCAGACGCCGTTCGGGCGTGAGGCGCGCGCGCACGACGGAAAGCGCGTCATCAACTATCATAAGGATGGCCACATCGCGGTGTTGGAGATGGACGATCCGCCCGCCAATACGTACACCCATGAGATGATGCGCCAACTCGATGAAGCCATTCTCGACGCGCGTTTTGACGACGGCATCGAGGTCATTCTCATCACCGGTAAAGGCGAGAAGTTCTTCTCGGCCGGCGCCAACATCGCAATGCTTAACAACGTTTCACCCGAGTTCAAGTACATGTTCTGCTTGCACGCCAACGAGACGCTTTCGCGGCTGGAGCAGACGCCAAAACTGGTGATCGCCGCGTTAAACGGACATTGCGTCGGCGGCGGCTTAGAGATCGCGATGGCTTGCGATATTCGCATCGCACGTCAAGACGCCGGCAAGATCGGTCTTCCGGAAGTCTCCCTCGGCGTGCTGCCGGGCACGGGCGGAACGCAACGTTTGGCTCGCTTAGTCGGCAAATCCCGCGCAATCGAATTGATGGCGACCGGTCGTACCTTCAGCTTCGAGCAAGCGTTGGACTGGGGCATCGTCAGCGATATTTTCGAAGGCGACGGTACGAGTTTTCGCGAGCAGGTTCTCACCTATGCTCGCCAGTTCACCTCACCGAACAAAGCGCCGATGGCCGTCGGTCATATTAAGCGCGCCGTACAAACGGGTCTCGAACTTCCGCTTAACGACGCCCTGGCGCTCGAACGCGAGCTGCAGTCGCTGCTCTTCAAGAGTGCGGACGCCAAAGAAGGCATCGCCGCCTACAACGAAAAGCGGGTCGCCAAGTTCACGTATAAGTAGGGAGACTCCGGTAGCAAACGAACGAAGCCTGAATCGCAAGATTCAGGCTTCTTTGCGCTCTTGATGTTGGAGGATGTCGATGATCTCGATGATCTCGAGTTGGGTTCGGCTGGGGGCGGCCGCGCTGACGATTCTACTCTGTACAACGCTTACGCCGATGGCTGCAGACTCCGGGGATGCGCAGTACGACGGAATCGCTGCCGCTTATTTTAACGCAGGATTCAAGACGCAGCCGTCAACCGCGACCCAAGTCGGTCTGCACTCCTACGACTACCGCCTCGATGATATGTCGGCCGCCGCGTTTCGGGCTCGGCTCGCGCTTGACGAGCAGTACCTCGCGAAGTTGAATGCGCTCGATACGGCGACACTCTCGGCCGATACCGCGCTCGATCGCACCCTGCTGATCAACGCGATCAAAGACGATCAACTGCTTACGGGCACGCTCGCCCAATGGAAACACAATCCGGATATCTACACGAGCACGGCCAGCGGCGCCGTGTTCAGCCTGGTTTCGCGAGACTTTGCGCCGCTGGACGTGCGCATGAACGATGTAATTTCGCGCGAGCGCGCGATTCCCGGATTGTTCGCGCAGGCCAAAGCGAACACGACCAGCGTCGATAGCGCGACCAAACTCATCGCCTATCAAGATGCCCTAGGCGCAGTCGATTTCTTTATGACGACCGTACCTTCAGCATTTAGCTCAGTCAAGGATGCCAAACTGCAAGCCGCGCTAAAGAGTACAACGTTTGCGAGCACTGCGGCGGTCAAGTCCTATGCAGCGTGGATCAAGCGCCTGAAACCGAGCGGCAGTTTTGCGATCGGCTCGGATGCCTATCGTAAGCGTCTGGAATATGAAGACGCGTTGGCGATGCCGCTTCCGCAATATCTGGCGGTCGGTCAGCGCGCGCTGGATGATTCCCGTGCGCAGTTTATCGCCGCGGCCAAACGGATCGACCCTAAAGCAACACCGATGCAGGTCTATCTCTCGCTTGCTAAAGACCATCCGACCGCAAGCGGCCTGCTGGGTGCGGCCGCGGGCGATCTCGTTCGCCTGCGTGCGTTTATCGTCGCTCATCATATCGTGAGTTTGCCGCCCGACGCTGACATTCAAGTCGTCGAAACGCCGGCGTTTGAGCGCACCACACTAAGTGCCGCGATGGATCCGCCTGGACCGCTTGAGCAGGTCGCGACTAAGGCGTATTACTACGTCACGCCGGTCGACCTGCACGCAAGCAAAAAGCAGCAAGACGAGTTCTTGGGCGAGTTCAATAATTACGAACGCCCGATTATCTCGGCACACGAAGTTTACCCGGGCCATTTCGTGAACTTCGCCGTCGATCGGCATCTCAACCTTAGCCTCAGCCGCAAACTGCTCTCCAGTTCGGAGTATGCTGAAGGCTGGGCGCATTACAGCGAGCAGATGATGGTTGATCAAGGCTGGGGTAACGGCGATCCGCGCGTGCGATTGGCGCAGCTCGATGAAGCGCTATTGCGCGAATGTCGTTACGTTGTCGGCGTGAAGATGCACACGCAGGGCATGACCGTGCCGCAGGCCGAGAAGCTGTTTACCGGGGAGTGCTTCCAAACGCCGCAAGTCGCGGTTGAGGAATCGCTGCGCGGAACCCAAGACCCGATGTACGGCTACTACACGCTCGGAAAACTGATGGTGCTCAAACTCCGTGCTGATTACAAGAAGAAGCTCGGCTCCGACTACACGCTCGAGAAGTTTCACGACGCATTTCTCTCGCGCGGCGACCCGCCGATTCCGCTGCTGCGGCCGTTCTTGCTCGGGAAAGATGACGATGGTCGTCCGCTGTAGGGATCGAGCCGTCAACTGACATGCGCCGCTGGGAGACGTATGTGGCTTTGATCGCGGTCACGCTCGCAAGCCTCTCTGTGTTTCCAGTCGGCGGTCATCCTCAGGTCGTGTTCGCGTTGGCCGCAATTGGGTTGATCGCTTGGATCGGGTTCGCGCGGCTGCGCGCGCTCGGAACCGGCCGTCGCGTACGCGACTTCAGTCTCTTTACTCGCGTCGAGCGAATCCGCGAAGCGCGCCTTCGCCGGTTTGGAAAATGATCGACCGCCGGTTTACGAACTCCACGGCGCTTGAGAGCCTGCTGAGCGAGCCAAACCGACTGGCCGCATTAGCGTATTTTAGAACTGCCGATTCTTCACCCGATGGCGAATTCGATCGTATCGCGCAGCTGTTAGCCGATGCGCTCGATGTGCCGGTCGCGACGGTGAACTTTATTCAGCCGGAGCTGCAATTTTTCAAAGGCTGCGCGGGCCTGCCGGAGCCCTACGCGACAACCAGAGAGCTTCCGAACGACTGGGGATATTACCCGCTTGCACTAGCGATCGGAAACACATTCACCATCGATGATGTTCGCATTGAACCCGAGTTCGCAAAAAACGAAGCGTGCAAAGTTTTGGGCGTGGTTGCGTACGGCAGAGTACCGATTATCGACGCCGACGGCAATGCGCTCGGCACAATCTGCGCGATTGATACGAAGCCGCGCGCGTGGACAGCCCGTGAGCGGCGAATTATGGAAGGGTTTGCGGCGCTGATCCTTGCGGAGCTGCAAGTGCGTGCGGAGAGCGGTAATCACAGCGAACGACTCGCCGATTCTGAACGGCGTTTTCGAGCGTTGGCCGAGTCGATTCCGATCATCGTGTGGACTGCCGATGCGAGCGGCTGGCTCGATTGGTACAATCAGCGCTGGTACGACTTTACGGGTCAAACGCCTGAAGAAGCCGCCGGCTGGGGCTGGCAGAGCGTCATCCACCCCGAGGATTTCGCCGCGCTCATGCAGATGTGGCCGCATTCTATTGCGAGCGGTGAATCGTTTTCCACCGAGTTCAGGTTGCGTCGGGCCAATGGGGACTTTCATACCGTACTCTCGCGTGGCGAACCGTTGCGGACTGAGGCCGGCGAAATCGTTCGCTGGTATGGAAGCTGCATCGACATCCAGGCGCAGAAAGAGGCATTAGAGCGGACGCAGCGGATTGCCGAAACGATGCAGCTGGTGTTTTTGCCGACGAACCTTCCGCACACCGCGAAGATGCGTGTCGATTCCGCCTATCTCCCTGCCGAACGCGACGCCCTGGTCGGTGGTGACTGGTACGAAGCAATCGAACTCCCCGATGGCAGAACGCTATTATCGATCGGCGATGTCACCGGGCATGGGCTGAATGCATCGATTACAGCCGGAAAACTTCGGCAAGCATTGCTAGCGCTTTCGCTTGAGGGTGACAATCCAGCGACGATACTCGACAAGCTCAATCGAATGCTGCGCTTTCAGGAACCCGAAGTCTATGCGACCGCGATCGTGGGGTTTATCGATCCTGAGTGTACGCAGTTTATCTATGCAAGTGCCGGGCATCCGCCACCGCTGCTGGCGCGCACAAACGACGAGCCGGCAGTTGAACTTCCGTTCGGCGGCCTGACCC
>JALYVT010000045.1 GCA_030853105.1 Vulcanimicrobiota bacterium | reverse complement strand
CTTTGATTCTAGGTGTTGTTCGCCCCACGCAATAGCCGCACGAACGCCTTCGGTTGCGTATCCCTTCCCGTGCGCGGCGCGCGTTAGCGCCCAACCGATCTCGGGTATGCCTTCAATCTCCGGGACTCCCCGCTTGAAATCGGCAAATCCAAGCTCGCCAATGAAGTTTGCGGTCACCCGTTCCTCAACGACCCAATATCCGAATCCCAGCAATACCCAATGACCGACATATCCGCGCATCCGCGACCAACTCTGCAAAAGCGTTGAGGGCGTTGCACCGGTGTACCGTCGCACGACCGGATCCGCCCACATCGCCGCGCTCGCATCAAGGTCGCCAACCCGATGCCCCCGCAACCGCAACCGCTCGGTTTCAAGTACCGGTACGTTCGGAGGGTCAATATCCTTCGTAACCGACATCTAGTGCAGTCGCTTTCGAGATTGCTGCGTGGGGATAATCGTGAACGCTTTTCCGTCGCGCATACGCAAGGTTTGGAAGTCGCGGTAGTCCACCGTCAATACACGCGAGGTCTGTAACCGCTCGGCTATAGCGACGACCGATGCATCCGCCAAGCCGAGATCGAGCGATTCGTATTGTTCAATGAGTTCACTGCAGCGCGCTGCGTCCGCGAGCTTGAGCGGCTCCAAAATGAAGCGTCCGGTTCGAACCTCTCCCAAAAAGTCCAGCTCTGCTGCAACACC
Organism: Vulcanimicrobiota bacterium; assembly: GCA_030853105.1. Taxonomy (GTDB): domain Bacteria; phylum Vulcanimicrobiota; class Vulcanimicrobiia; order Vulcanimicrobiales; family Vulcanimicrobiaceae; genus JALYVT01. The sequence goes on along the minus strand of JALYVT010000045.1, from coordinate 13,008 downwards.
GAGCCGCTTACGCAGCATATAGTCGAGTTCACCTAGGCAGGGCGTTGGGATGTGAACCGCTTCCCGCAATCCGGCAATAGCATTCCGGACGGCTAGGTGATGCACGTCGTCTGCATCGTATATTGCATAAACCGCGCCGGTGTCGCCAACAATCACCAGCGTCCCCGCCGCGTTGCATCGGTAAGAATCGCTTTGCGTTTGCGGGAACCTTCATGGTCGCCGCTGCGATAAGCACCGGTTCCACGAGGGAGTGGTGCCGGCTCAGCATGGATCAAAAATGAGATCGCCTTTCGGATCAACACAGCCGGCTTAGTCTTCTGCTCAAGCGCCATCGCCTTTAGCCGGACAAGCTCCGCCTCGTCAAGGTATATGGTCGTCTTTTGCATGGACAATTTTACCATATAGTACCGCCTTACACAACATATGGCGGCGTTCCGACTGCCTCGGCACCTCTGGTCGGGCCGCGAACTTAGACGGCGGCCAAATCCTCAACCGTTGCGGCGCACGCCGCGCAGATTGTCGGGTGCGTCGAATCAGCCCCGAGCGGCAGATACTTCCAGCAGCGCTGACACTTCTGTCCGTCGGCGGGCTGCAGTTCAATCGTCGCGGGCGCTGAACTGCCCTCCGAATCAATAAGCCGAAATGCGGAGACAACTAGCGCTTCACGTGCGTGTTCTTCGCCGAACTCCTTAAGCAGATCGTATGCCTCACCCGATGCTCGCGCGATGGCTTGAGCTTCAAAGTCGCGTGGGGCCGTGCTCGCGGCGACGGTTGCGCGTAGTTGCCGAAGTAGATTCCAAAGTTTCGGAGCCCGCTCATTTTCCGCGGGCGGTTCGAGCGGCTCCAAATCGAAAACGCTCTGCGTATCGGCGCGCAAAGCCTGCGGCAGCGATTGCCACGCTTCCTCGGCGGTAAACGAGAGCAGCGGCGCGAGTACACGCATGAACTGCTGGAAAATGTACCAAATTGCGCTCTGTGCGCTGCGGCGACGATGCGAGTTCGGCGCCGATGAATAGAGCCTGTCCTTCAGCGCGTCAAGATAGAAGCTCGACATATCTTCGCCGTCAAAGGCGATGATCGACAGATAGGCGTCGTGCAGTTCGAATGCGTGATACTGCGCTTGCACGCGCGCGGCCCACGCGTCGGTGACTTCGCAGGCGACCGAATCAAGCGGCAGCATATCTGCGCGCGCAACGGTGTCTTGCGGCGTGAAGTCATCGAGGTTGGAGAGCATGAAACGTGCTCGATTGCGGATGTTGCGATAGACCTGACTGACGTTTTCGACCAGCGGTTTTCCAAAGCGAACATCGTCGATAAACTCAACCGACGCGCACCACAGCCGAAGCACGTCGGCGCCGAACTGCGCCATCGCATCGTTCGCAGAGAAAAAGTTTCCGAGCGATTTGGACATCGGGCGGCCGGTGGGGTCGTTGACCCAACCGTTCTTCACCACATGTCTGTAAGGTGCGGCGCCCTTGATCGCTACGGCGGTCACAATCGAGCTGCGAAACCAGCCCCGATATTGGTCGCCGCCCTCCAGCACCAAGTCAGCGGGCCACGGCAAACCGTCTTTGCCGAGCACCGCCAAGTGCGTAACGCCGGACTCAAACCAGATATCGACGATATTGTACTCTTTTTCGAACGTCGTGCCGGCGCATTTCGCGCACGCAAACCGCGGCGGCAAGAACGACTCAATGGGATCGCTCCACCACACATTTGCGCCGGATTCACGGAATCGCGCCGCCGCTATGCGCGCAACCTCGGGGCTGAGGACCGATTCTCCGCAGTTACCGCACGCCAGGGCCGGAATCGGCGTTCCCCAGGTGCGCTGTCGCGAGATGCACCATTCGGGATGATTCTCAAGCATCTGCGCGATTCGATTTTCACCCCACTGCGGCGTCCAGTCCACACTTTTGATCGCGTCGATCGTGCGCGCACGCAGCTTATTTTGATCCATCGCGATAAACCATTGCGAGGTCGCGCGAAAGATCACTGGATTGTGACAGCGCCAGCAATGCGGATAGGAGTGGGTGTAATCGAGCGCGTCGTAGAGCGCGCCGTTCTCGCGCAGGTCCTCCACGATCTGCGAATTGGCTTTGAAGATGTGCCGGCCGGCGTAGGGTCCGGCCTCAGCGGTAAAGATGCCGCGCGCATCAACCGGATTGAGAATCGGCAGATTGTACTTCATGCCGGTCTCAAAGTCGTCGGAGCCGTGTCCCGGCGCGGTGTGAACGGCTCCGGTTCCGGTCTCCAATTCCACATAATCCGCAAGCACGATGCGCGAACTGCGCGCCAAGAACGGATGCGCGACCTCTAAGCCTTCGAGTTGCGCACCGGTTGCCGTGCCGAGTTTGCGCATCTCGCCGAAATGTTGACCAAGCACTTTCGAGGCGAGCGCCTCAGCCACGATGATCGCTTCATGCTTGTGCTCGTACAAGCCGTATACGGCATCCGGCTTGAGGGCGATCGCGACATTCGCGGGTAGCGTCCACGGTGTGGTCGTCCAGATCAGCACGCTGATTTTTTGCGGCCATTCGACAGCACCCTTCGACAGCGGATTTGTCTCCGCCAAATCCTTGCTCAGGATGACGGGAGGTGGGGAATCTTCATTTCGTGGCGCAACATTGGATGGCTTGAACCTGTCCAATATCTCGGCGCGCTGGGTGTCGTCGGCGGTGAAGCGGACGTAGACTGACGGTGAGACTTTATCCGCGTATTCGATCTCGGCTTCGGCGAGCGCGGTTTCGTCGTGGATGCACCAGAGCGTCGAGCGCAGGCCTTTGTAGAGCTGGTTCTTCTCGGCGAGTTCAGCCAGCGCTTCGAGAATCGTTGCCTCAAACTCGGGGTCGATGGTGCGATACGGATGCTCGAAATCGGCGAAATTCCCCATGCGCATTCGCGTCGCACGCTGAATATTGAGCCAATGAATTGCGCGCTCGCGACACTGCGAGCGCAGCTCGATCGGGTCGATTGCGTGAAAATCTTTGATCTTCAGATGTTTGAGCGTGTCGAGTTCGATCGGCAGCCCATGCATATCCCAGCCGGGCACGAACTTGGCCCATCTTCCATCGAGGAGCGCGATCTTTACGAAGATGTCCTTGAGGGTCATATTCAAAAAGTGACCCATGTGAAGATCGCCGTTGGCGTACGGCGGCCCGTCGTGCAGAATCCACGGTTCGCGCTGCTTGTTGCTCTCCAGACGACGCTCGTACGTGCGGTGCTCCTGCCACCACTGCACCCGGTCGGGCTCGCGTTTGGGCAGATCGGCCTTCATCGGAAAGCTGGTTTTGGGGAGATTCAGCGTGTCGCGATACTCGCGCGGTGTTGTATTTTCGTTCATCGGCTTTGAACCGCACACAGTTCGTCCAACACGTCGAAATTCCGGCGCGCAAGGCTAGTCAATCGCTCGGCTTGAGATTGCAGGTGTTTCGAGAGCGACCGGCGCTGCGACACGAGTTGGTCGCACAGCATATCGGTCTCTTTCTCCGGCGGTTTGCCGCGCTGCTCCGGCGTCCAGAGCGGCGCAAGCGGATACGCGAGATCTTCGCAGAGCGCGGCGACCTTCGGATCGTAGGGAATAGCCAGAAACGGCACGCCGTAACGAGCTGCCAAAATGAGGGCGTGCAGACGCATGCCGATTACCGCATGCGATCGCGCAATGATTGTCGCGGCTCGCGCGAGCGTACATTCGGGCAGCAGAACGGGGTGCGATTTGCATTTGCGAATGATAATCGTCGAAACTTCGGCATCGTCGACGCCTCCGAGCGGCAGGAAGGCTACTTGCGCATTGTGCTGTTCTGAGAGGCGATCTACGGCTCGCGCGACTACGACGGCACCGTCAACAAAGTTGGCGGCCTTGCGCACGCAAACCACAATCAGCGGGTCGCTGCCTTCGCCTAAACCCTCCAGCGTGAGATTCGCATCCTCGACAGGAGCATCGTAAAGAAAGACCGGATCGGCCGTTTGCTCGACGGGAATATGGGGCAACAGCGATGAGAGCAGTTTCTGCGAACGACCGTCGCGCACGGTTGCCGCGCTAACTCCTCGGCACCATTCGCGCACGATCGTGCGCCCGAAAAAATCGAGCGGTCCGATCGACTGCCCAAAGATCATTGTCCGGCGTTTCGCGCGCACCGCCGCGCGGATGATTCCGGCGTAGTACATCAAGCTCTTTAAGCTGGTTGCGTTCTGCAGCAGCCCGCCGCCGCCGGAGAGCACCACATCGGCGCGCGCAATCGCCTCGCGCACCCGGCCCATATCCATCCGCGGCGTTGCGTCGACGCGAAAACGGTGCGCGGTGACTTCTGGCTGCTCGGAGAGCACATCGATCTCCGCGAACGGATGACGCGTGCGAATCTGGGCAATGATGACCTCCAACAACGCTTCGTCTCCCAGGTTGTCGAAACCGTAGTATCCGCTGAGCAAAAAACGCATCAGGTCGGGATGCGACGCGCGATCATGCGATAGATCAGGATCAGCACCGCGCCGATAACACAGCCTAGAACTGCTCCGTTAAACGTTCGCAGCAGCGAGATCAACACGGGCGTATGGAGATGCGAGAACGTATCGATGATGTCGCCGAGACCAACTCCGATACCCAGCGCCAGGAGCCAGCCGACAGCCCGGCGGTGCGCGCCCAGAAGTGCCGACATAAGCATGAGCGGCGGAAAGCCGACCGCGAACTCCTTCAGTCGCGGGCGAACGCTCAGCGCACTGGCGAGGCCGTGACGCAGCGACAGCTCCAGTCCCGAGGGCGCGATATCGCTCTGATTGCCGCTTCGCATAAGCAGCAGCGCTCCGGCCGAAATGACGACGATCCCCAGCAGCAGTTGGTAAATGCGGATCGGTTCGGCAAACGCGCTCTTGGTATTCGGAAGCTTACCGCCGAAACGATCGGTGAAAATATAGAGCAGCAGCGCGATCAATGGAGGAACCGCTTCGACCAGTTTCACGCCGCGGAACCGTTCGATCTCTTCCATAAGCAGCGGTGCGCTCATCAATCCAACGACCGTAAGCGCACCCAGGAGTGCGATGCCTGTCGCGACTAGCGTCCACTTCAAGCTCACCCAAAGCTGTTTTCGCAGACCGAGCTGTGGGGGCTGCAAAAATGGCTTCGATAGCGCGGCGAATGCGGCGGCGGCAAAAAGCAATGCGCCGATAAGCGCGATGATCGATCGCGCCAAGATATCGTGATGTGAGGCGATTCCGCCGAAATAGACGGCGAGTGTCAACACATACGCGATAAGTGCGTACGAGCGTCGGTACCAGCCGAAGAACCCCAGCAGCAGCACGAATATCGACGGAACCGCGAGCGCACACAGACCGACGAGGACGCGTCCGTTGCCGCGGTAGAGCGGAATCGGCGCAGCCCGGCCGAGACGAAATCCCTTGGCGGTGAGATGGTCGGCGATCTGCCGAACTAACTCAATGTTTGTCTTCTCAATCGACAACCCGTTGTACTCGTGTTGAAACGGGCGCAGATAGATGACCCGCACATTGCGTTCGTTCACCCCAAGATCGTACCGCGCCACAATCTCTTGAAACTTCAACTTATCCTGTTCCGGCTTTCCGATCGCCATCACCCGCACTGTTTGACCCGGAATCAACTTCGCGAACGTGTCATTGCCTTTCTGAACTTGACTGGGATCGTAGGTTTCGATCGAACCGAAGATGAGCTTGCGCTGTCTAAACAGATCGGCAGTATCAGCGATGCGATCCGGGAAGCCCAGCACTTGATTGCGCAGCCCGAAGAAGATGACCGTCGATATGCGACGGCCGGCATGAATATCGTTAAACATCGCGCCGATCTGCGCAGCGCTCAGGCGTTCGTCATTCTGGAACCGCGGGATAACCAGAAGGTGGAGCCTTGCGGCCAAGTCGAGTTGATCTTGGGGAATGCCGAGTGCGACCGTGTTGAAATATTCGGGCTGCGTGCGCACCGCGATCACATACGGCGCCGCCGAGTGTAACACGCGGATTCCCGATGCGCCGAAATGAAGAGGGAGTTGGCGCAGGTAGCGCTGATAGGTCGCTTTATCGTAGACCAGCAAGTACATCTCGCCGGAGCGAACCTCACGGCGTTTTACTAAGGCTGCCAACGTCGGATCGTTCAGCGGAGCAAGTCGCGCCGCATCGAGCAGGCCAACCGACGAGATCGCGTACGCCTGACGAGAGCTTGAAATCGCGCCGCCAAGTTCTTCAGATAACGCGAGCGAGGTAAGCCCGGCACGTCGCAGTTCGACAAGAAATGCTTGCGGATTGTAATTGTACGATTGCGCGAGACTCAGAAAGTCGCTGTAATCCATTGCAATTTCAACCCGGCGAGTGGATCCTTCGATCCGCACCCGGTCGTAGGCAACTACGAGTGCGGCAAGCAAAGCGATGACAAGAATAAACGCGGCGTACCGTGTGCGGCTCTCTCTAAAAATCACGAAGAGCGCTTTTCGGTAGAAAAACAGGAAGGCCCGCCGTAGGCGAGCCCTCACTGCCGTCGCGTATGCAGTTTCCCGCATACCGGGTGTGGGCGACGTCTTTTAGTGTCGAGAGCCGCTGCAATGCCCACAAGATCGGCGGCGTCTGGAGAACCAGTTCAGCGAGTTCGGACCGGCTCCTTCTTGCCCGGAAAAATTTTCTTAAAATATTCGATCGGCCTGCCGCATGCTTGCTATCCCTGCCAAACCGGTGTGCGCTTGGCCAGGAATGCGCTCATGCCTTCTTGAGCGTCGTTCTCAAGCGCATTCATCGTCATGATCTCTTTGGCATAGGCGTAGGCGCTGCGCTGGTTGAGATCGATTTGCGTGTAGAAGGCGCTCTTTCCGAGCCCAACCACCACTGAACTCGCCTCGGCGATCTTACGGGCGAGCAACAAAGCCTGCTCGTGCAGCGCTTCGCCGGTAACCACGCGATTGACCAGTCCCCACTGGGCTGCCGTCTGCGCGTCGATCATGTCGCCCGTCAGCAGCATTTGCATCGCGCGTTTGGGACCGATCGCGCGCGTGAGGGCAACCATCGGCGTCGTGCAAAACAGCCCAATCCGTACGCCCGGAGTTGCGAATTTTGCTCGGTCGGATGCGATTGCCAAATCGCAAGTTGCCACCAATTGGCATCCGGCGGCGGTTGCGATTCCATCGACTTCAGCGATCACCGGCTGTGGAATCGCCTGAATCGTCTGCATCAGTGTGACGCACGCCTCAAACGTCTCGCGCTGTTCCTCGATGGTCGCGTCGATCAGTTCGGCCAGGTCGTGTCCGGCACTAAATGCCGGGCCCTCAGCGCGCAAAACTACCACGCGATGATTTCGGTCGGCGCCAACCTCGGCAAATGCCAGCGTTAATTCCCGCATGACCTCTAACGAGAGCGCGTTGCGTTTTTCGGGGCGGTTCAGCGTCAGCACGACGATGCCGTCGGTGTTCTCGGATAAGACGTGCATGCACACCTCGCAGAAAGAAATATGGGCGATGACGGGCTCGAACCGCCGACATCCTGCTTGTAAGGCAGGCGCTCTCCCAGCTGAGCTAATCGCCCGTTTGATAAGCCTTTCGCGGGATGGGCTTGCACACTTGTTTGCGGAGAACCGGAAAACCTGGTTTAGGAATCGGTTCAACGGGAAAAAGCGGTCGCGAGACGCTATTGCCTGCTAATTACGTTGCCACCTACACGAGTGATCCTAAGAACGTCGCGACAGCGCGCAACGCGGTCGCGAGTTTCGCGCATCTGTGCGGGTTTCCGGACGATGTTGTCTGCGATATTCGACTAGCCGCCGGAGAGGCGCTTAGTAATGCGGCTGAGCACGGCCGGGGAGCACGCGGTGGCGGCTTCACCGTCCGTTGCTGGTTTGAAGACGAAACGGTTTTCATCGAAGTGCAGGATAGCGGCGGAGGATTCTCAGAGGCACCAAGCGCATCTGGCCCCGATCATCGCGGGCGTGGATTTGGAATAAGCATCATGCGCCGACTGATGAATTCGATTAGCTTTTCGCACAACGGCACCAGAATTCGGCTCACGAAGAGGCTCCCGCAAAGCGAGTCGAGCGGTCACGATCAGATTGGAGAGATCGGCTAAGTTCCTTCTTGTTCGGGCTGCCGCGCCGCATTTCTATTTCGAAAATCGACGGCGATAATTTTCTCGCCGGCATTTGAGATGCCGGGGCGCTGATGATCGCAGTGTTGTAAGCCGCAGTGTGCGCAGCTTTCAATCGCCTGCGAAGTCTTCTCTTCGACCAGCAGTTTCGCGTCCAGCAATGCGTCGACGTGTTCAAGAGTTGCGGCTTGCTCAACCCGGACTTCTGCACGACCAACCGCTTGAGCCGCTTCGCGCAACTCAAATACAGCATCGACCTTATTCTTATCGTCAATCACCGCGCGGCGTCCATCCATTCTGTTTACCGCGCCAAGCGTGCACTTTCCCGCTTAGATTTGCTGGGCGATCTTCTTTTCCAAAATGGAGACCGCGGCCTGAAGCTGGGCGTCGTGCTCGATTTCCCCGAACCGGTCGCCCTTGGTGGGCTCGATCTTCAGGTCGGGATCGAGACCCTTATGGTTGATGTCGCGATGCTTAGGTGTCAGGTAGTGCTGGGTTGTAATCTTGATCGCGGCGCCGCCCGGGAGCGGGGTCAGCGTCTGCATGACGCCCTTGCCGAAGGTTCGGGTGCCGACCAGCGTAGCCAGTCCGTCGTCTTGCAAAGCACCGGCGGTAATTTCAGATGCCGAGGCGGTGTAGCCGTTGACCAAGATCGTCATCGGTTTTGGCGCGATGGCCTCGTTGTCGGCGGTGATCGTTTCGACTTTTGAGCCGCGCGATTCGATCGACACAATCGGATCGGTTGCGATGAACTTCGACGATATGCCGAGTGCGGCATTCACGTAGCCGCCGCCGTCGTTGCGCAGATCCATCACGTATGCGCGCGCGCCGCCATCCTGCAAACGAGCAAGCGCGACGTTAAATTGATCGTAGGTATTCAGACCGAAGACCGCAACGTAAATGTAGCCGATCTTATTTGGGAGCATCTTGAAGATGACGGTCGGCGGCTGCACCTGCGACCGAATGATTGCGACCGGTGAGGGAAGAGCCGCGCCATCGCGCTGAACCTGCAAACTCACTTGGGTTCCCGGCTTGCCGCGTAGTAAAGCGCTGGCTTTGTCGACCGTGAGTCCCTGCGTGGAAGTTCCGTCAATTGCCGTGAAAACGTCGCCGGTTTTAAGGCCGGCTTTATCGGCCGGAGTCCCAGGCACGACGTAAAACGCTTGGATGTATTTGCTCGTATTTTCAGGCTGGATGAGAACGCCGATTCCCGAGATTTTATCGGGATCGAGCGCCTGATTAAACTGCTTAAACTCGGCCGGCGTGAAAAACGCAGTGTACTTGTCGCCGAGCGAGCCGGCCATTCCGGCGATCGCCTTATAGGTGAGGTCGGTTGCGGACAACTTGGATTGCACAGCGGCCGAGTTGATCGCCGCATCGATCTGCGCAATGTTTGCGCTTGCATCTGCACCAGCGTGGAGCGGCGCAAGCGCGAGTTTGAGGCCGCGGCTTTTTAATTCTTTTTCGAGCGCGGTGCGTGCGCCGTCAAGGACAATCTGCGGATCAACAGCCGAATAGTACGTCGACGTGAGCAGGGTGTAGCTCTCGTGCAGATCGACGCCGGCGGCAGGCGGTATCGAGGCTGCACTCGAGGCCTGCGCGCCCAAAGCGAGCACTAAGGCTCCCAAGGTCCCCGCGCGGCCAAAACTAAAACGCATCCCAAGAACTCCCTTCGGCTTTCGGCCGATTTACCGTTGACTCTACTATATCGGCTTTGGCGCCCCGAGTCCTCAAAACGACGTGAAATTAACGCAGCGGCGCCGGTTTAGTTCCGGCGCCGCTGCGGTTTCCGGGTCACGCTAACTGACTGCGGGCAGGCGCGGCCGGGTTAGCTAGCGGTTAGAAGGTCATCGTCCGCGGACGAACGCGGAAGTTCGCGCGCGATAATGGCGAACATATTCTCCAAGTAGCCGCACAGCCGCCGAGTAAAATCAGCCTGTGTTTCGGGCGGAAGCAGCGGCGCTAAACTCGTAGCCAAAAAGTCGATCGATGCGCGCTTCTGCTCCATGATTCGATCCCTAGCGGTCCGGAAGGTTAGCAGCTCCGCCACGATCAGGCCGATGTCGCTCGAAGGCAAGTGTACGGCTCCGCCGACCGATGCTGCATCCCGAACGAGTGTTACGATCGTGCGCTGCAGTTCTTCACGGACGCGCCGGCTCCCGAACAGCGCGGATTTTGGAAACGCGGCACACATGACATCGGAGATCGCGTCGTAAAATGTCTGATCGTAGAGCATTGGGCCGAAATCGCCGGGAGCGCGCTTGGGGACGGTAAACAGATCGCGGCCGAGAAACGCGTTACGCAGCGGCGCCGACGTGCGCCACGCGCAAGCGTATAATTCCTGCGCCAGTTCGCCATCACTTTTCTGCGAAGCAATGCAGGCTAGCGTAGCCAGCGCATAACTCTCTAATCCTCTGTATCCATTGTCACGCGCGCTTACAAGCGATGCATTTGCCGCAAGTTCGGCTTCGTCTATCAGATTGGCTGCGAGTACATGGCGGCAGGCGATAAGCTCCGTCTCGATTTTGCGGTAGCGATACTCGGTCGGAGCCTGCATCGTCGGCTTCCAGCGAAGATTGAGCAGCAGGCTTACTCTGCCCACAATGGCGTGAGCATCAATGGCGAACGCCGGTTGGCGCCCAAGTGGAACTAGCGCGGCATTCGCAAGCTGTAGGGCACGCGGATAGTGACCGCGCACGAACTCCAACTTCGCTCGAACCAGCAAACAGCGCGCCGAGGCGAGCAGCTCGCGTGAACCTGCGGCGATCTGTTCGGCTATAGTCAAAACTTCTTCCGCCCGCACCAGCTCGCCCGGCAAGAGTGCCGTCTCGGCTTCGTCGATAAGTCCATTCAGATAATACGAGGTATCGGACGCCCCGAACTGTCGCCGCAATTTTTCGGCGAACGCTAACGCAGCAGCGGCATCGCCGACATGAAAGCTGCGCTGCAAATCGAGTTTAAGCAGCTCGCGTTCAACGCATCCACGGACTTCGCCGGAGATCAGACCGTCGGCGATCTCACCGCGTAATCTTTTGGCCGCAGCACTCGCTTCTGCATCGCTGCCCGCCAGTTCAAGGGTTCGGGCCCGCACGACACTTCGAATCGGGTCATCTTGCTCGCTATCGGTTAGCAACGCTTGATTCAATTCGATTCCGCCATCGAGTGACCCGAAATGCACCATGTGTCGTAGCGGCTGCTCGACAGCTTCGCAAAACCGGCTGGCCGCTTGCGGGTCGTACTGCGCGAGCAGTTCCGCTGTAATCTCAAATGGACCGTTTTTCGAACTAGTATCTTCGGGTGCGAGAACGCTTGAGAGATGCTGCGCGATGATCTCGGTTGCGTGCGCGCGGTAACGTGCGAATTGGCGTGTGCTCAGCGCCATCTCCGATGCAGCTTGGTCTCGGTTGACATTCCCTTCGAGATCGTATTTCTGGAGCAGTTCGCGCAGCCGAGCACCCGCGCGGCCGTGCCCCGCGAAGGCTTCGTTTACTAAACGCAAGACGGCTTCATATCCGGTCGCCGTTTCAAATCGAGATTTCAACAGCATCGTGAGCGGGAGCCACTCAAGTACATCCGGCTTGCGCAGATTTCGCAATAGTGCCCGCACTTCGCGGCTTGACCATGTCATGCTGTTCATTCTAATCCTCTATTGCGTCAGACGTTTGTAATGTATTGCCTCTGTCAATAATACGACACACTCGGCACGTTGTCTTGAGCCGGTCCGGTGTGACCGGATGGAGCCAATTACTTTGCGCTCTTATTGAACCTGTAATTTATTGCTCACTTGGTCACGCGAAACAGGGTTGGCGCGGTTGCTCGGATAGGCTTGCAGAGAATACTATGCCGTCAATGAATCTTGAGTCGCTCTTTCCCGACCGAAGTTCCGACGAACCGATCGGACGCCAAATCATGCGCCGCCTTCGCGGCGCGATCGAAACCGGCATCTTCGAGGCGGGTTCGCGCATTCTGCCCAGCCGTGAGCTCGCGGTTCGGCTCGGGGTTGCCAGGAATACGGTCACTTCAGCAATCGATCAACTTATTGCCGAGGGGTACCTCGAAGCGCGACTCGGCTCCGGAACGTACGTTGCCTCGGATATCGTAACGACACCAGTCGTCGCCCGCCCGACACCCCACTCGTTACCTCAGACAGCGCAGCGATATCTCAAAGTCGAGCACACGATTGACGGATTCGCGGACCGCTTGGGCGCGTTGCGAGCAGGGAGTCCCGATATCAGCGAATTCCCTAACGCTATTTGGAGGCGCCTAGCTCGCCGCAGCTTCGACCGAATTTCCGAGTCCCTGGATTACGGATCCGCGACCGGCCGTGCGAGCTTACGCAGCGCGATTATCCAGCACGTACGCCAATTCCGCGGCGTCTCGGCCGACGCCAACCAAGTCATCGTGGTCGAAGGAACACAGGCTGCAATTCGGTTGTCGGTGGACGTTCTGATGAACCCCGGGGACCGCGTTCTCATCGAAGACCCTTGCTATCCGCTTGTTAAAATTATTTTCGAAACGCAGCGGATGCACCTCTGCCCGATCGACGTCGACGACCTCGGCATGAAGGTCGACAATGCGGTAGATTCGCGCCTCGCCTACGTCGCTCCGTCGCACAACTTCCCGCTGGGGGGCACGATGAGTCTGGCGCGCCGCAGTGCGCTTCTGAGTTGGGCGCGCGAACGTAACGCGTATATTTTAGAAGATGACTACGATAGCGAGTTTAGTTTCGGTACACGACCGCTACCGGCGCTGCAGAGTTTGGACCACTGGGAACGCGTACTTTATATCGGATCGTTCAGCAAGACGCTGGCGCCCGGACTTCGACTGGGTTACGTGATCGTACCGCAACATCTGGTTGAGGCGTTTAGGCTGGCCCGCATAGCCTCAACTTTAGGCGGCGCGACGTTCTTGCAAGCGATACTCGCCGAG
>JALYVT010000003.1 GCA_030853105.1 Vulcanimicrobiota bacterium | reverse complement strand
CCGCGATTTCTTGCATAAGCTGTCAAGCTGCATAGTGCGCGAGAATGACGGTATCGCAATGGAGGCGCTACGGCTTGTGAATATGACGCGCTCGGCGAAAGGCACGATCGAGGTGCCAGGCACGAACGTCGCGGCCAAGAGCGGCTTAAATCGGGCGATGCTCGATACCGGGTTTGGGATGCTTCGGCAGATGATTATCGAAAAGGCAGCATGGGCCGCTCGATTGATCGCCGTAGTTGATCCAAAATATACGTCGCAAACGTGTTTTGCTTGCAAACACCGCGCGGCGGCAAATCGCCAGCGAACGCGCTTTGTTTGCGTTCGGTGCGCTTATGTTGACCACGCCGACGTGAACGCGGCGCGGAATATTCTCGCAAAGGCTGAGTTGCGGCCTCAAAGTGTACTAGCGTCGGATGCCACCGTCCGGCTCACGCAACACGATGCTGCGTGAGGGCACACACAACGATAGTGTAATGGAGCCGACGCTGTTCAGCGGCGCTCAATCTTCAAACGCGCCGCTGGCGGCGCGAATGCGGCCGCGCAATTTAGACGAGTTTGTCGGGCAAGTGCACATCGTCGGCATCGGACACGCCCTTCGTGCGGCGATCGAGAAGGACGCCGTGCCGTCGCTGATCTTTTGGGGTCCGCCCGGAACCGGTAAAACCACCTTAGCCGAGATTATTGCAAACGCAACCGGCGCGCACTTCACTGCGCTCTCTGCGGTCAGCGCGGGCGTTGCCGATCTGCGCCGCGTGGTTGCGGAGGCTGGTCAGCGTCGGCGGGTCGGCAAACGCAGCGTCCTGTTTATCGACGAGATTCACCGCTTCAATAAAGGCCAGCAAGATGCAGTGCTGCCGTACGTCGAGGACGGAACCGTAACGCTCATCGGCGCGACCACCGAGAACCCGTCGTTCGAAGTGAACTCGGCGCTGTTGTCGCGCTCGCGCGTCTTCGTGTTGCAGGCGCTCAGCGATGAAGAGATTGGCGAGATCATCGATCGCGCGCTGACCGACAGCGATCGTGGACTCGGCAAGCGCGAGCTGCAGCTCGAACCGGATGCGCGAGCGGCTTTAATCACGCTCTCCGGCGGTGATGCGCGGGTCGCGCTCGGGACGCTCGAATTTGCGGCCGCAACGGTCTCGCAGGGCGCGATCACTAAACCACTGATAGCCGATGCGCTGCAACGCCGCGCAATCAGCTACGATAAAGGCGGCGATCAGCACTACGACGTCATCAGCGCCTTCATCAAATCGCTGCGTGGAAGCGACCCGAATGCTGCGCTCTATTGGCTCGCGCGTATGGTCGATGCGGGAGAAGACCCGCTCTTCATCGTGCGCCGCATGGTGGTTTTAGCATCCGAAGATGTAGGGCTTGCCGATTCACGCGCGCTGCAGATTGCTGTAGCAACCCAACAAGCCGTGCACTTCATCGGAATGCCCGAAGGCTTCTATCCACTCGCGCACTGCGCGCTCTATTTAGCACGCGCCCCGAAGAGCAACAGCATCGGTCGCGCATACGGCGCCGCACTACGCGATGTTCAAGAAACGCGCAATGAACCCGTACCGCTGCACCTTCGCAACGCTCCAACCGGCCTCATGAAAAACCTCGGCTACGGCCGCGATTACATCTACAGCCACGACGACTACTCCGCAGCCCAGGACTTTCTCCCGCCGAACCTTGCCGGTCGCCGCTATTACGACCCCGGAACCAACGGTGAAGAAGTTGAATAAAAATGGCGGCCGGTTTTGAGGCCGGCCGCCGGGTTCCCGTTGCTACTTACTCGGAGTGTGCAATGGAGCTTCGCACAACTCGATTCTATACCGTGAATCTTAGAACTTTCTGAGGAGTTTCTTGGAACGCATCTACCTCGATCATGCGGCAACCACGCCCGCTCGGCCGGAAGTCGTGCAAGCGATGCTGCCGCACTTCGGCGGCCACAATCCGAGTTCGCTGCACGCTGAGGGTCGTGAGGCTCGCGCTGCGCTCGACCGCGCCCGCGAAGACATCGCTCGCGGGCTGAATGCGAAGTCGAAAGAGATCGTTTTCACCGGTAGCGGGTCCGAGGCCGATAATCTTGCGATCTTCGGTGTGGCGCGAGCGCGCAAAGACCACGGGAGGCATATCGTTTCGAGCACCTTCGAGCATCACGCGGTGCTGCACGCGCTCGACGCGCTCGCAGAGCGGGGCTGGGAGATCAGCTTGATTCCGGTGAGCGAGCTTGGTGCGATCGACCTAAGCGCATTCGCCGAGGCAATTCGCGAAGATACGG
Organism: Vulcanimicrobiota bacterium; assembly: GCA_030853105.1. Lineage (GTDB taxonomy): Bacteria > Vulcanimicrobiota > Vulcanimicrobiia > Vulcanimicrobiales > Vulcanimicrobiaceae > JALYVT01. Next base: position 35,530 of record JALYVT010000003.1, on the reverse strand, counting down.
TACTGGCGAGCGTGATGTATGCCAACAATGAGTTGGGGACGCTTCAGCCGATCGCCGCGCTGGCAGAGCTTGCGCACGCAAAGGGCGCGCTCTTTCACACCGATGCAATTCAAGTTCCGGCCCACCTGCGGATTGATGTGGCCGCGCTCGGGGTCGATCTGCTTTCGCTCTCGGCGCATAAGTTTTACGGCCCGAAAGGGGTGGGTGCGCTGTTTGCGCGAGACGGCGTACCGCTTGCCCCGCAGGTCTTGGGCGGCAGTCAAGAGTTCTCGCGCCGGGCAGGCACTCAAAATGTGGCCGGGGCCGTCGGCATGGCCGCCGCATTCGAACTCGCCCAGGCGCAGCTCGGGGAAACGACCCCCCGCATACGCGACCTGCGAAACCGGTTCGAGGACACACTGCTTGCGGAGATACCTCAGATCCGGATCAATGGGCGCGGACTCCCGCGTCTGCCGAATATCAGCAACATCTCGTTCGCCGGCGTTGATGGCGATGCGCTACTGCTGCGGCTCGACCTCGAAGGGATCGCGGTCTCCTCGGGAAGCGCCTGTGCCTCCGGGGCGGTCGAACCCAGCCACGTTATCGCAGCGCTTGGAATTGACGCGGCATGGCAACGGGGTGTCGTCCGCTTTTCGCTCGGCATCGGTACGCGTCCAGAGCAGATCGACCACGTGCTCGCCGTCCTAAGGGCAGTCATACCGGAGCTGCGAGAGGTCGAACAGACGTTCTCAGCGCAATGAATTGCGATTCCTGCGTATGAAAAGGCGGCTTTGTGGGAAATACTATCGTCCGGAGTCCGAACGCGTTCTTTAGGGAGGGTAATCCTTGACCAGCGGTTTTAATTGGGCAATCGTGCTCGACGTCGGAGTCGGCGTGGGCGTTCTTCTGTTCGGGATCGGCGTCTTTATCGCAATGCGCGCACTCGCAGGAACGCTGACGCGCATGAATCTTACGCTCGATGAGGTGGATCGACAGCTTGTCGGCCTCGGAAAGCCCGTCAATGAAACCTTGCGCGCTGTGGGCGGTATCGCGGATACTGCCGATCAAACGGTTGCGCGGCTATCGGGCGTTGTGAAATCACTCGAAGACGTCGCCGGATCGGTCGCCGGAACTGCCAAGTTAACTCAAAACGCCTTAGCGCCCGCGATTGTGAATGTTGGTGCGACGGTTTCAGGAATAAGCGCCGGCCTGCGACGACTGGTTCGCGGCGGAGAGGGATAGATACTTATGAATAACGACATGACGGGCAGCGATAAGAGCGGAGGTGCCGGCGGCTTTATTCCCGGCCTATTACTCGGCGCGATAATCGGCGCTGCCGCGGCCGTTTTGCTTACGCAAGAAGAGCTGCGCGACAGCCTTTGGGGAAAGGCGCGTGAGGCCGGCAACTTTGCGGCCGATGCCACCGGCGACTTGCGCGGAAAAGTCTCGGACGTTACTAATACCTGGCAGGCCAGCGCGGGCGACATGTATGCGCGTGGGAAATCGGTCGTCGATCAGGCCCGTTCCAACGTGGGAGATGCGGTCGATCAAGCCAAATCCACCTCGCACTCGGTGCGTGAAGAACTCAACAAGCAGTCGTCGGAAAACTAGGAGAAGCGTGGATATCAAACTCAATGTCAAGGAAGTTAAAGGCGAGGGTTATGTCGTTGAACTCAACGGTGAGATCGACGTTTACACCTCGCCGAAGGTCAAAGATGCGATTAGCGAACTGATCGATCAAGGTCACTACAACCTGGTGATCAATTTGGAGAAGGTACGCTATATCGACTCGACCGGGTTGGGCGTGTTAATCGGCGGTCTGAAGCGCGTTCGCGAGCACGGCGGAAGCGTGAATCTGGTCTGCACCAATCCCCAGATCAAGAAAATCTTCGACATCACCGGACTGGTGAAAATATTCGGCATCTTTGATGACGAAGATTCAGCGACCAAGGCGCTCGTGTGAATCAGTCGGCCGTGCGCGAACAAACGCTCGGAACCGTTGAATTGCGCATTCCCAGCAAGGCCGAATGGGTTGCGGTCGCGCGGCTTGCGGTCGCCGCAGTCGCCAATCGGCTGCATTTCTCCATAGAAGAGATCGAGGATGTAAAACTCGCGGTCGCCGAAGCATGCACGAACTCGATTCAGCACGGCGGAGGGTCACAGCAGATTGAAATAACCTGCGAAACGCAGGCGCACGGATTGACCGTGCGTGTGCGCGATTTCGGGCCGAAATCCGCAGTGAAAGAGATCGGCTTGGAACAAATGACCGACGAGCGCATCGGCGGTCTGGGCGTTTTTCTGATTCGCTCGCTAATGGACAGTGTCGAATATGACGTTCATCCCGAGCACGGAACCAATCTGGTCATGACCAAACGAGTATCAGCCTAAGCAGGCAGTTGTGCAGACTCATTCGCAGACCGTCGATGACGAACGATGGAATCGTCAGAAAACGCGTGATACGTTTACGCGCTTTGTTGCCTTACGCAGCACCGGAGCAACAACACCGGAGTACGTTAGCCTGCGTGATGAATTGGTTGTCTCGCACCTCAACTTGGTACGCTATCTTGCAGTCAAGTTCTCAAATCGCGGCGAGGCGCTCGACGATCTGATTCAGGTCGGAACCGTTGGCCTACTGAAAGCAATCGACCGGTTCGATACCGATCGCGGAGTTGAGTTTACGACCTATGCGACGCCCACCATCGTCGGCGAGATCAAACGGTATTTTCGCGACAAAGGCTGGGCCGTCAAGGTACCGCGCCGCCTTCAAGAACTAAATCTAGCGGTCAATCGCGCGGTCGAAAAACTCGCGATAAAACTGGGGCGCAGCCCGGCGGTGAGCGAGCTGGCCCAGCATCTTAGTGTCGGCGAGGACGATATCTTGGAAGCCCAGGAGCTCGGCCAAGTCTACAACCTACTCTCGCTGGATACCGAGCTTTCGGGCGAAGGTGACAAAAAGTCGCAGACCCTCTCGGACTACATCGGAACCACCGACTCGGGTCTCGATCTGCTCGAAGACAAAGCCAACCTTGAGCGCGCCTTTGAAGTGCTCACCGGCCGCGAGCGGGTTATTCTGTACTTGCGATTCTACGAGTCGGTCTCGCAGACCGAGATCGCCAAGCGCCTAAATGTCTCGCAGATGCATGTCTCGCGTCTGCAGCAGAAGGCGCTCGAAAAGCTGCGGCTGGTCCTTCAGGAGTAAACTGAGGGCGGAAACTGCCGGGCGCGGGCCTAATCTAACCCGGAACTACCATGAAAAGTCAGGAATTGCGCTCGGCGTTCGTCGAGTTTTTTACATCGCGCGGTCACAAGCTCGTTCCGAGCGCCGGGCTTATTCCGGATGCGTTCTCGAGCACACTGTTCACGATTGCCGGAATGGAGCAGTTTGTTCCGGCGTTTCTAGGTGATGAACCGGCTCCGGCGCCGAGTGCGGTGACGGTTCAACGTTGCCTGCGCGTGGCCGGCGCAAAGAGCGACATTGAAAATGTCGGACGAACCGGCCGGCACGGCACGTTCCTGGAGATGCTCGGTAACTTCAGCTTCGGCGGCTACTACAAACGCGAAGCGATTCGGTTTGCGTGGGATTTCTTCACCGATGTGCTCAAACTCGATCCGGCGAAGCTCGCCGTAACGGTGCATACGGGTGACGACGAGGCCGAAGCGATCTGGCGCGATGAGATCGGTTTTCCGGCGCAGCGAATCACGCGGTTTGACGAAGATAATTTTTGGACGATGGGGCCGACCGGGCCGTGCGGGCCCTGTACGGAGATATTCTACGACACCGGCGAGCAGCACGCCGTTGGTCCCGATGACGACGGGCCGAACAAGGGAGACCGCTGGGTTGAACTTTGGAACGTCGTCTTTCAACAGTACAATCGCGATTCGAGCGGAAAGCTGACCGAGCTTCCGCGTAAGCAGATCGACACCGGCGCGGGACTCGAGCGAATCTTAGCGGTCGTAAACGGGAAAGCCTCGATGTACGAGACCGATCTGTTCACCGATTTGATCGATGCGCAGCCGAAGGTCGGTGCGGTCGGGTTGTCACCGAAAGATCAGTTGGAGCGCCGAAATATTATCGCCGATCACGCGCGTGCTGTCACGTTCTTGATCAACGACGGCGTCTATCCATCGAACACCGATCGCGGATATGTGCTGCGGTTCTTGACGCGCCGCGCTATTCGCAATGGACGGCTGCTCGGATATCCGAGCGGGTTCCTCACCGCGCTTATTCCCGCAGTCGTGGAGTCGCTTGCATCGGGCTATCCGGAGTTGCGCGCGAACCTGTCGCGAATTCAAAGCGCGCTCAAGATTGAAGAGCAGACCTTCGAGCGTACGTTAGAGCGCGGGATGGCGATGCTCGAAACGCTGCTCGATCGCGCGAGCGGGACCGATGCGCAACTGGGCGGCGAGGTCGTCTTCGAACTGCACGACACGTTCGGCTTTCCGGTTGAATTGACCAGAGAAATCGCAGCCGAACGCGGCGTTGCCATCGATAGTCAAGGCTTCGAACTCGCGATGAAGGCCCAGCGCGATCGTGCGCGGTTAGATGCTGCGCGGAAGCGGTCGGTGGTTTCTGTTGCCGAACTGCCCGCAGTAAAGAGCGAGTTTCTTGGCTATGAGGGGCTTGAGGCCGACGGCGAGATCGTAGCGATTCTCCGCGACGGCGCGCCGCTCGATCAGTTGACAGCCGGCGAAGAGGCGCAGATCGTGCTCGACAAGAGTTCGTTCTACGCCGAGAAGGGCGGGCAGATCGGCGATCGCGGCGTCATCACATTCGGTGACGCGCTGTTCGAGGTGAGCGACACCCAGTTTATCGGCGAAGCAATTGCGCACATCGGTACATTGCGCGCCGGTTCACTGCAACCCGGCGATATCGTGCATACCGCAGTTCACGCCGATTGGCGGCGCGAAATTCGGCGCCATCACACATCGGCGCATCTGCTGCAGCGTGCGCTCAAAGACGTGCTCGGCGACGATATTGCGCAGGCCGGATCGTGGGTTGGTGTCGATCGGATGCGCTTTGATTTTCGCTCGCCCGGCGGCGCCCTTTCGCCGAGTCAGCGTCGCGAGGTCACTCGGCGCGTCAATCAAATGATTCGCGACGACTCACACTTGGTCACCGAGGTGATGGATCTGCAAGCCGCTAAATCCAGCGGCGCGGTAATGATGTTCGGTGAAAAATACGGCGACCAAGTTCGGGTCGTGCATGCTGGGCCGGCGGTTGAGTTCTGCGGCGGCACGCACTCGGTCTCAACCGGCGAATTGGGCCTGTTCGTGCTGCTCAGCGAATCGTCGATCGGCAGCGGGATTCGGCGAATCGAATCGTGTGTCAGCGCAGCCGCAGAGCAGCATGTCGAGAACCAGCAAACGCTGATCGGCGAGCTTGCGAGCACTTTAGCCAGCAGCCCCGAAGAACTCGGCGATCGGGTCGCGAGCCTCCAGCGTGATGTTCGCGATTTGCAGGGCGCGCTCGGCGAGCTGCGCGCTCGTCTTTCAGCCGCAGACGCGCAGCGATATCTCGATGAAGCACAGACCAAGTCGGGTCGAACCTTCGTCGGCGCATTGCTGCACGAAGCGAACGCCGAGGCGTTGAAAAGCCTGGGTAACGCTTTGCGGTCGCGTTTGCGTAGCGGCGTCGTAACGCTCGCCGGAATCGATAACGGCGCGGTAAGCTTGTTGATTCTTGTAAGCGACGACCTTGTGAAAACCGGCGTTCATGCGGGAAATCTCCTCAAGGCCGCTGCGCCGTTGGTTGCGGGTCGCGGCGGCGGCAGCGCCGGTCAAGCGCAGGGCGGCGGGAAGAATGTGGACGGCGCGCAGGCGGCAATCGATCTCGTTCGTGATACCGTGCTGGCGTAGTGCTCGCAAAAGGCAGGCGGCTCTGTGCGATCCTGTTCGGGCTGCTGTTGTTCGGCGCTGCGCCGCGACCGGTGGTCAAACAAATCGATTCGCAAGTAGTCCTGATGCGCTACTTTACGCGAATCGCGACCGTCGCTCAACCGAAGGCCGTTATCTTTCAATACTCGGTGTCGCAGTCTGGTCCGAACAGCATCGAACAGGTCCATCGGATATATCGGGCCGCAGGCAAACAGCGCGATGAGACGTTGGCTGTTGATGGGCTTGCGCTCAAGCCGGCGCAGATTCGCTTCTCGCATTATCACGATCGCTACGCGATCTCCGCTTTAGCGCCGCGTAGCGGATCATATACACTTTTGCTGCTGCGAGCGCATCGAGTATCACGCCACTTTGAGTACACATACAGAGCGTTGCCGCCAGGTCGGCCCGCCGGTTTTACGGTGACGACGCTTACGATCGACGGCAGCAGCTATCTCCCGAGCGCAATAACGTTCACTACCACGAACGGAACCGTGAACGGTAAGGGCTCGGTACACTACGCCCGTGCGGGCCGCTTCTGGATGCCGATGCTGGCGAACGTAGTCGCGAGGATTGCCGGGAAACCGGCCCGCGAGCGCATCGCTTGGAGTCAGTATCGATTCCCAAGCTCAATGCCTCCCTCAACGTTTCACTAGTGCAGGAATCGACTATGCTCGCGACGCGCGCTAGTTCGAATCTGTCGCGCTATGCAGATTGGGTGGCGCTGCTTGTTCCTTTAGCGGTTTACATCGCTTCGCTGGATAGCGCAGTCGGATTTTGGGACGTTGGGGAGATGCAGACGGTCCCGTATATTTTGGGGATTGCCCATCCAACCGGCTTTCCGGCTTTTGTTCTGCTCGGCTGGGGCTTTACGCATCTCATCGTAATCGGCAGCGTTGCAATGCGAATGGCGCTGATGTGCGCGATTGCGATGAGCTTGACGGCGTGGCTGATCGCGCGGATCGTGACCGAGCAGACAGAATCTCCGTGGATCGGAATCGGGTGCGCGTGGTTGTTCGCGTTCGGCCAGATCGCTTGGACCCGCGGCACGCGGCCTGAGGTTCACGCCCTGGCGGTGTTCTTTGTTGCGTTGACGCTGTATTGCGCGCTACGATGGTGCAGAACCAGCGACGTGCGCTTTTTTTTCGGCGGGGCCCTCGCGTGGGGATTAGGAATCGCCACCCATCCGGTTGTCGTGCTGTTGGGCCTCGGCCTCTTTGTAATGGTGATTGCCCGCTGGGAGCGGTTGAATCTGCGGATGATCGGCATAGCGATCGCGATCTTCACTATGGGCGTTGCGCTCTATGCATACTTGCCGATCCGCAGTGCACAAGTCTCGGCCGCGCAGCTCGACCCCACCCGCGCATTAGGGATTGCGCCGGGTCGTCCGTTTTGGGACTACGATCATCCTTCGACACTCGCGGGATTTGAAAAGCTGGTCAGCGGCTCCGACTTCGATGTGAACGGCGGCCTGCATTCGATCTTCTCACCGCAGGTCTACTTTACAAAAGGGCCCGCATATCTTAGTACGTTGACTGCGGAGTTTACGCTGCTCGGCACAGCTCTTGCCTTGATTGGCGTTGTCGCGCTATTTCGCCGCGACAGCCGGCTCGCGCTCGCGCTCATACTCGCCGGGTTTCTCTCGGTCCCGTTCGCACTGGGCTATCCACCCGAGGCAGATATTCAGCGTTACTTCCTCTCCTCGTTCGTCGTTTGCGCTGTGTTTATTGGAATCGGCGCGAATTGGCTCGCCGTACGCGCTCGATTTGCACTTGCAAATCAGGCTGCAGTCGGGCTCGTTGCAGTTATTGCGGTTTTTCTTCTCTTCACAAATCGTGGCGTATTCGGCCAAGGTCGCGACGTGAGAGCGGAGCGCGCGATCGAATCGGTCTTGCGGCTGACCCCGAAGAATGCAATCGTCATCTCACCCTGGATTTATGCCACGCCGCTTGCGTACGCAGCGTATGTGGAGCATCGCCTGGGAGATCGGACGCTCGATGCCGCCTGGCTTGCCGATGATGCGGCGTTGGTTCCGTATTGGAGCCGCACACGCCCGGTGTACGTCGTTGGAATCGTGTTCGGCAGCGTACCCGGTTTCGTCCTTAAACCGCTGGGCGGCGATCCGACTATTTACGCGGTTGTGAAACAGTGAAAATCAGATCCGCGCTGATCGCCGGCGCCGCAGCCTTCGTCATCGTGCTGGTGAGTTCGCACCTTCGCGCAACACCGTTTAACAACTACGTGTTGTTGGCCGACGCATTCTTGCACGGCCACGCCTGGATCAATTGGCCGGGACCGTACATCGACGCGCTGCTCTACAACGGACAACACTACATTATCGAAGCACCGCTCCCGGCACTCTTGCTGCTGCCTGCAGTTGCAATTTTTGGAACGGCGGTCAGTCAAACGCTCCTTGCCGCATTGCTTGCGGCTGTTGCTATCGGCGCTGCTTGGGAGCTAACCGAGCGGCTCGGCGTTGCCCGGCGCGCGTCGATCTGGTTATGCATCTTTCTATTGGCCGGAACCGATTTGTTGTGGTGCGCGATGCTCGGCGATGTGTGGTTCATCGCACACGTCAGCGCGGTCTGTTTTACGTTGCTGGCGCTGGTAGAACTTACGGGAAAGCGGCGCGGCTGGCTAGTTGCGGTGTGGGCGGCGTGCGCGATCGAATCACGATTCTCCCTCGCTCTTGCACTGCCTGCCTATGCGTATCTGCTGGCACTGCCGCAATCCGAGGAACCGTTTCTATTTCGTGATGCACGCGCGCGCTTAATCGGCTTTGCAGCGATTCTAATCCCGATCGGATTACTCTGGGTCGGCTACAACGAACTACGCTGGGGAACCTTCGGCGATATCGGCTACACCGCATGGTATCATCAAGATGCCGCAGGTATGCCGTACGGATCACCGTTTCAACTGCAGTATCTGCCCTATCAGCTCTATTCGTTTTTTGTGCAGTTGCCAACGTTCACACCGAGCTATCCGTATGTGCGCCCGGAGATTGTCGGCATCGCATTAACCTGGACGAGTCCGGCGCTCGTCTTAGCTTTCCTCGCGCGCCGTCCGAGCAGGCTCGTGATCGCATTTTGGGCCGCAACGATTCTGGTTGCCGCACCGTCGTTCGTCTATTACGTCAATGGCTTTTCACAGTTTGGAATGCGGCACGCGCTCGACTTTGAACCGTTTCTGTTTGCGCTGATGGCGCTCGGGGTCCGCGCGGGTTTCCCGATTTGGGGGCGAGTACTAGTTGCCTATTCGGCAGTCGTCGGCGTCTGGGGCGTTTGGTTTTGGAACGCGATCGTGCGGGCGGGTTCTTAGCTTCGCACACGCATCGGCAGACCGCCGATAGTCGGCCGCGTCGGCGGCTCGGGATAGCTGCCCGGATAGAGTATCGAGCAGAGCATTGCGTACTCAAGCTCGTCATTTACGTCGGTGGTTTCACTCCACACGGTAAACCAGTTCACGATCTTCCACGGAAAGCTCACCAGCAATCCGATCACGCTCAGGCTCAGGCAGAGCATGATGATGCCGGGTCGGTTGCGGCCAAGATAAAAATGATGCGCTCCGAAGATGCCGAGGAAAAAGGCCAGCAAGAACGCCAGAATCGGCTCTTTGCGGTAGCGGTGCATCTCGCTCTCGAAGACCAGCAGCTGCTGTTGGGTCAACTGGGCTTTGAGCATCATGAGCTGCGGATTCATGTCGGGGACCTCCACGGATGGTGTCAACCTGTTTACCGAGCCGGTTCGCGGGTTGTTTCAGCGCGGAGGTTATTCGTCCTCGGCGCCCGCGCCGCGCATGAAGGATGTGCCGTATAAGATCGCGCCGATAACGGCGAGCGTCAGCAGCGCAATAGTCGGAATAGCGCTAAACCAGAGGCTCAGCAAGAAAACGAGCGCCAGACCGAACCCGCCGTAGGCATAGCGCCGATGAACTGCGGTCGTCATCCCGTAAACCTCGTCGGTGTAGAAGTTCGCGCGTTTCGCACGGCTGCGAAGAAGCGCCGATAGTCCGATTGCGGCGCAGAGAGCGAATCCGAGCAGACTCCAAGTCATACACAAGGCCTTCGCGCCCCAAGGCTCTTTGCGCTCCCGGATCAAGAAGAAGGCGGCCGAGCGCCCAGAAGGTTTGCGCTCGCCGGACAGAGGGTATAAAGGCGAGGTTACACTCGCAGAAAGGACTTCACCACAATGGACGATCGGAATGTTGTAGTACGAGATAGCGGAAGTTCGGCCGCCATGTTCGGAATTATCGCGGTCATCGTAATCGCCGCCCTCATCGCACTCTTTGTTTGGCATCCGTGGACGTCGTCGACCAGCAGCACGACGAATACCACGGTTACTCAGCCCGCTAACGCGCCGGCCGGCGGCGGTTCCTCAAATAGCACAACCACCACCAACGGCGGCGGAACTAAGCCTTAAGCGGCTAGGAAAGGGGAAACTTTATGGCAGGCCTTCTATGGCTCATCATCGTCGTGCTCTTCATCGTCTGGATTTTGGGCTTTCTGGTCTTTCACGTCGGCACGATCATTCACATCGCCATCGTGGTTGCGATCATCTTGCTGATCTATAACCTCATGACCGGGCGCGGCGCGAAGATCTGAGCAGGTAAAACCGGCAACCTATGCCGGCGAAAAAGCGACCGTCGCAAGCGAGCCGAGCGCGAGAGCCCGGTTCGCTTGCGCGTTATGCGGCCAAACGCGATTTCAACGCCACGCCGGAGCCCGCCGGCCGTAAGACCAAACCGGCAAAGCAGCTGCGATACGTCATTCAAAAACACCACGCGTCCCGATTGCACTACGACTTTCGCCTCGAGGCCGACGGCGTGCTGAAGTCGTGGGCGGTTCCCAAAGGCCCATCGCTCGATCCGGCCGACAAGCGACTCGCGATGCATGTTGAGGATCACCCGTTCGAGTACCGGACCTTCGAAGGCATTATTCCGAAAGGCAATTACGGCGCAGGCGAGGTGATCGTTTGGGACGAGGGCAACTACAGCTTGGCCGAAGGCGACGATCCGGCCGAAGAGATCGGCAACGGCAAGATAAAGTTTATTTTGCAGGGCAAGAAATTAAACGGCGAGTTTACGCTCGTCAAGATTCGCGGGCATCAAGACGGTGACGGCGATCCGTGGCTGCTCATCAAAGATAAAGATCAGTACGTCGATCTCAAATACAAGATCGAAAAGGATGATCGTTCCGCGAAGAGCGATCGAACACTCGAGGAGATCAAGCGCGATCCGCGCGCGCCCCACTGGGAGTCGAGCCGAAAAGTCGCCGAACCCGTAAAGCGCGCGCGCGTCAAACGCGAGCCGCTTCCGAAGGTCACCTCCCCGATGCTGGCAACTTTGGTCGATGCTGCATTCAATGATGACGACTGGCTCTTTGAGATCAAGTGGGACGGCTATCGTGCGATCTGCACGGTGGGCGAAGGCGGCGAACTCTTGCTGGTCTCGCGCAACGGTTTGGACTTCTTACCGCAGTTCCCCGAGCTCTCGGCGCTCGGCGCCGCGTTCGGAAGTCTGCCCATCATTATCGACGGAGAGATCGTGAGTTTAGATGAAAAGGGCCGCTCGTCGTTTCAGCGTTTGCAGGGAAGCTTCAATCGAAATCGCCCGAGCGCGCGAAGCGCCGATGTAAAACGCTACCCGCTCACTTTCATTGCGTTTGATCTGCTGTATGCCGATGGAAAGAACCTCACAAAACAACCGCTGGAAGAACGCAAAGCATTGTTGGAACGCTTGATTGTCGACGATGATCTGGTCATGTACTCCAAACACATCGTCGGCAAGGGCTGCGCGCTGTTCGATCGGGCGCAGCAGCAGCAGCTTGAGGGAATCGTCGGCAAGAAACGCGATTCCACTTATCAGCAGCGCCGCAGTCGCGAATGGGTCAAGATCAAAGCGCAGCTTGTGCAGGAGTGTGTGATCGGCGGCTACACCGAACCGCGCGCCGGCCGCAAGGGATTCGGCGCGCTGCTGCTCGGCTTGTACGATGCGAAAGGTAAACTTCACTATGTCGGCCACGCGGGCACCGGTTTCACCGCAAAGAGTTTGGCGGAGATTACCAGGCAACTGCAAAGTATCGAAACGCCGAAGTCACCGTTCGCGCAAGACGTGAAAGCTAATATGCCCGAGCATTGGGTCAAACCGAAACTCGTTGCGCAGATTCGCTTCACCGAATGGACCCGCGACGGAGTCATGCGTCACCCGGCGTTCTTGGGTTTGCGCACTGATAAGCCGCCCAAAAAATGCGTTCGCGAATCGCCGGAGGAGACCGATGCCGTCGTCTAAGCAAGGCGCTTTTACGAATCTCGACAAGGTGCTGTGGCCCGACGACGGATTCACGAAAGGCGACTTGATCGAGTACTATCGATCGGTTGCAAAGTGGCTGGTTCCGCATTTGTTCGATCGCCCGCTTACCCTGCAGCGCTATCCCGACGGCATCGACGGCAAATCGTTCTTTGAGAAGAGCAAGCCGCGCTTCGCACCCGAATGGGTACAGACGACAACCGTTTCTGCTTATCAAAACACGGGAACCATCGAGTACATCGTCTGCAATGATGAAGCGACGCTGCTTTGGTGTGCGAACCTGGCGGCAATCGTCTTGCACATCTGGACTTCTCGCGTGAACTCGCTCGACTCGCCGGATTTCGTTTTTTTCGATTTGGATCCGTGGGAGGGCTGTACACTGAAAACGCTCGCGCAGGTTGCGCTGGCTTTTCGCGATGGGCTCGAACCGATTGGGCTCTACCCGCTTGTCAAAACCTCCGGCGGCAGTGGCCTGCATGTAGTTGTCCCGTTGAAGGCAGGCTACGATTACGATACGATCAAGCAGTTCGCCGAGATTTCGGCGCGTCACGTCGCAACAGTTCTGCCGAAAGCAACCACGCTCGAGCGCTCCATCGCCCGCCGCCCAAAAGACACCGTCTATCTCGATTATGTGCAAGTCGGCCGCGGCAAGACCCTCGTGCCGCCGTACGGCGTTCGCGCGCGCGCAAAGGCCCCGGTTTCGATGCCGTTAAGCTGGACCGAGATCGAACTGCTTGCGCGCAGCCGCACCAAAGATCCGGCCGATGCACTGAGCCGCTGGAATATAAAAAACGCGCATGCGCGCCTGATGCTGGAGGGTGATCTCTGGGCCGGCAAGCACTGGCGCGAAGCCAAAATCGAGCCCGCCCTAAAAAAAGCTCGCAGCCTCTGGGCCTAGGCTTGCCTGCCTGGGTATAATAGAGCCCTATGGCACATGCAATTTGGTCCGGCTCGATCAACTTTGGGTTGGTCACGATTCCCGTCAAGCTCTTTACTGCGGTCAAAACCGACGAACTGTCGTTCAATATGCTTCATGCGAAGGACGAAGGCCGTATTAAATACGAGCGCACCTGCAGCGCCTGCGGCAAGAACGTTCCGTGGGATGAGATCGTCAAGGGCTACGAATATGAGAAGGGCAGTTACGTCATTCTCAAAGACGAGGATTTCGCCAAGGTCAACGTCGAGGCGACGCAGTCGGTTGATATTCTTGAGTTCGTCGAACTCGATAAGATCAACCCGATGTACTTCGATAAGCCATACTATCTCGAGCCCGTCAAGCAAGGGCGCCACGCGTACGCGCTGCTGCGCGAAGCGTTGGTAAAAGAGAACAAGGTCGCAATCGCGCGCGTGGTGATTCGCACGAAGGAACACATCGCCGCGGTTAAGCCGATCGGCGAGGCGCTGGTTTTAGAGTTGATGCATTGGGCGCAGGAGATCGTCGAACCGGGAACGCTTGAGTTTCCGAAAAATGATAACCTCCCCGCGCCGGAACTGAAGATGGCAAAAATGCTTATCGATACGATGTCGGTGGAAGCGTTCGAACCCGAAAAATTCGTGAACAAATATCACGATGAGCTATTGGCGATGATCGAAGCGCGTGCCGAAGGAAAAGAACTTCCCGCACAACCGGCAAAGGCTCCGGCCCGCTCCAAGGTTGTCAATTTAATGGATGTGCTGGCCGCGAGCTTGGAAGAGACCAAAAAACATCGGGCCGACCGCGAAGCGACCAAGGCCGCTTCAAAGCGGCGCAAAAGTACAGCCGCTTAGGCGGATTCGGCGGCCGTCTTTCTTTCGGCGATCTCGTGACGACCGACGCGCATACCCATGACGAGCGCGAACGCGGCGAAGATCGCGCTGGGAACGCTCGCATAGCTTGATCCGAATAGACCGAGCGCGCCGGTCGAGAGCGGCGGCGAAACAATTCCGGCGAACGAATCGAGCGAGGACGACACGCCTAGCACAGTCCCTTGCTGGCTGCTCGATGCAGCGTTGCTTATGAGTGCGGTGATCCCAGTGTTCGAGAGCGCCATTCCGAAGCTGAAAAACGCCAGAACCGAAACGATGAGCGCATAGCCGTGCGCGAACGGAACCAACACAAACGACGCCAGCAGCGAAGCGAGCCCGAGATTCGACATGCCGCGATCGCCGAGTCGGTCCGAGATTCGGCTGATGAGAAAAGCGTTGATCGCAACGTTAAGCACCGCAAAGATGCTGAAGAAGTAATCGGTTTCGGCCAGACCAAAACCCAATTGCGCCTTAAGATAGAGCGCGAAGACGCTGAACCATGCATACAGCCCGAGCGAGAGCGCAAGTTTCTGCCAGAGCGTCCGCGAGAGTTTGGGAATCCGGAACGTCTTGGCGATCTGCTCAAGTCCGACGACTTCGCCGCCTTCGGATTTGCTTCGCGATTCCGGCAGCAAGAGCATGGTAACGATCAGCGTAATCAGCTGCAGCGCGGCGGCTGCTAAAAACGGAACCTTAAAACCGAAGTGCGCGTAGAGCACGCCGCCGGCGAGCGGTCCGAAGATCATTGCAGCGCCGAAGGTTGCTCCGATGTAACCGAAAGCACGCGAGCGATCCTTCGGTTCGACTAAGTCGGCAACGTAGGCTTGCGTCACGCCGATATTTCCGCCCGATATGCCCTCCACAATTCGCGAGATGAAAACCCACAGAATCGTCGGCGAGAACGCGAGCATCGCCCAGCCGATCGTTGCGCCGACTTGGCTGATGATCAGCACCGACTTGCGGCCGATTCGATCCGAAGCGTTGCCCCACAGCGGGCCTGCGATCAGCTGGCAGAATGAAAACGTCGAAAATAAAATACCCACGGTGAATGACGATGCGCCGAAATGCGTCACAAAATACGGTAGCATCGGAATCAGCATGCTGAATCCCAAGATGTCGATGAACGTGATCCCGAGAATCGGAATCAGCTTACGAATCATACCCGCTAGCTTCTACGCTGCGTCGGCTCGCGCTTCTATCGGCAGAACAGTTCGCTCGATTCGCTCGGAGTGGCGCAAAAATGTCAGTTTGTAGCTGCGCGACAAGTCGATTGTCGTCAGAATGCGATGTAAATCGTCGATTCCTCAATGGTGTGCGACTCCCAAATATCCGCGCCGAATGTGGCCGTCGCGTATTAACAGACCGCCGATCAATTTTGCGGTGTTGAGCGCATGGCAAAGCCGCCGCGCCGCCCGCGCACCTCGATTCCAACCACCGATGGACTCACGCGCTCGGCCGCCTCAACGACCGCTTGCGAGTACGCGTCGAGCGGCGATTCTGAAGAAGACATTTGTGGCACCCACGAACCGAAGCCCGAGAAAAAGGTTGCGCGCCGCCTAAACGCCAATCCGGCCGCTTCAGTCTATGCCCAGGTGGCGGAATTGGTAGACGCGCTGGTTTCAGGTATCAGTGGCCGCAAGGTCGTGGGGGTTCGAGTCCCTTCTTGGGCAAGTATATTAGTATATTAATAAATTAAAGAGTCGGGCGCTTCCGTTGCGCCGGCGCTAACATCGCGAAGTAGAACGTTGGAGTTTGTGATGATGTGTAAGTTCGCTGTATGGCGGAGCGTGTTAGCAGTTGCGTTCCTAGCATCCGGAATGCTCGTATTCATGTCAGGAGTGCGCGCCGAAGACGCATACGCGACCCTGATTGGTACTTGGAAATGCACCTCGGACGCCGGGTCGGTTATCGCGCAAACGAACACCTTGACCAAGGACGGAGAGTGGCTTTCGATGCGAGTTGATTGGACTAATCCCAGGCAAGCTGGTTCGGGCTATTTTCAGAATTTCTTTTTTCGCAGCCGCGAAGGCTCGTGGAATACTTCGAGCTACGGCTCCAACGGATGGGCTTGGGCTGGCCGTTCTCCCGGCTGGAAAAACGGTCACCTGGTATTTGACGGGATTGAAAGCACCAATGTGGGAGCAATCATTACGCGGGAAACGCTGACATTACGCGGCGACGGCAAGATCGAGTATCTCTGGGAGATGCGTAGCAACGGCTTCTACGAGACAACAAGCAATGCGATCTGCTCGCGCAATTCCGCGCCGCTGAAGACAGCGAAGTCACCGGAGGCGTGAAAACGGGACGTATCTGGTTTTCGGGAGCGGTGTTGTTTTTGGCCGGGGCGTCGCTGGTTCGGGCGCAGAGCGTTCCTCCCTCGCCCCAACCGTCTCCACAAGTAACGCCGACGCGTACGCTAAGTTCGTTCACGATACCAAAGGGATGGGTCCGCGCGCAGGGCGATACGGTAGCCATGGAATGGCACGCTCCCACCGGAAGGCAGTCGCTGCGCTTAGCTAGGACTGGTCGGACGCCGCAATTTATTGGTCCGCAGGGAGTTGAAACGGTAAAGGCTATGATTAATCAATTCAACTTTCCGCAATCGATGGTCTATCAAACGACGGTCTGTAACGGTACGCAGCCGGCCGTGAGTGCCATGGCGAGGAATCGCGATGGAATGATCATGATGGAAATGGTCATTGTCGAGGGGAGCATAGGCGGCGCGATCGTCACCTACGGTATACCCGATGGATCTACACCTGATCCCGCTGCAGAGAACGCGCTCAGATCCATCTGTTTGCAATAAATAGCCAGACTTAGCGCTCTTCGCCGGTTCGAGCGTAATAGGTAGTCATTTCTTCCGCGAGTTGGCGTGCGTTGCTGTCACTGGACGCGGTGAGACGGTCGATAACTCGGCGGCGATCGCTCTCGGTGCGATTTTGGCTGTATTTGAACTGCGCATCGATTCGCTCCACCGCGATTTCGATGCCGACGATTCCGCGCTGCATTTTTTCAAGACAGTCGGTGTCGGCGTCGTCCATTCTCCAACCGGCGTCACCTTCGATCTCGCCAACGAGCTGTTCAAGTATCCCGCGCGTTCGCATCGCGTCCGTCAGCGTGGCGCGGCCGGTACAATGTATGGCGGCGTAATTCCATGTCGGAACGGTAAGACTCGGTTCTTCGTACCACGCCGCTGAGATGTGCGCGTGCGCACGTTGGAACACAACGAGCACATTCGTCCCGTCGAGGTGTTCCCAATGCGAGTTTACGCGGGCGATATGAAGGCCCAGCATTAGTTGTGGATCGTGGGCAGTAATAACGAATGGTACGTGCGTTGCAAAGGGCCGACCACCGATTTCGGAAACGAGCATACCGAACGGTTCTGCTCTGATGAACTCTAGTGCCGCCGCGCGACTATCGTTGGAAAAGTGCTTCGGAACGTGCATACGTATAATACTTTCCGACTTCTACCTCGAAGCCCCCGCTCTACGAACATCGTATTGCCCGGGCGGCCCGAAATTGCGGGGCCCGCTTGACAGATGCGATACATAGCCGTATAGTTATATAACGATATGGTTAACACTTCGGCCCGCCTCGACGGATTGTTTTCGGCGATGGCGGACCCAACGAGACGACGGATAATCGAACGGCTTGCTCGCGGCTCGCTAACGGTGGGCGAGATCGCTCTGGGCTTCCCGATATCGCAGCCGGCGATCTCGAAACACGTTCGGATACTTGAGGATTCGGGTCTGCTCAATCGCCGGATTAGCGGGCGCGTTCACCACTGCACACTTTCACCCGTGGCGATGCGCGATGCATCGGGGTGGATCGACAAACAAACGACATTCTGGAACGCCGTACTCGATAGGCTCGGTGACGTTCTAGACAACTCCCCCAAACGAAAGAGGAAGAAATGAGCAACACTGGGGCGTCAACAGTTCCCGCGGCAATTTTGCGCCGTACGTATAACGCATCACGCGAGCGAGTCTTCGCGGCGTGGACGCAACCCGAGATCGCGGCCCGATTTCTCGGTCCCGACGACATCACGATACCCAAGGTCGAGATGGATGTGCGAACCGGCGGATCATATCGCAT
The DNA here is from genome assembly GCA_030853105.1 of Vulcanimicrobiota bacterium. GTDB lineage: Bacteria > Vulcanimicrobiota > Vulcanimicrobiia > Vulcanimicrobiales > Vulcanimicrobiaceae > JALYVT01. The sequence continues at coordinate 17,497 of JALYVT010000003.1, read as the reverse complement.
CGCAATGCATCGGCCTGACGGTGAAACCTGGTATGTGGGCGGCGTCTACCGCGAAGTGCGCGCGCCGGAGCGCCTATGCATGACATGGCGCTGGGAAGAAGACAATACGGCTGACGAACACGAGTCCTTGCTGACGCTTGAATTCAACGAAGTAAACGGCGGCACCGAACTCGTGCTCATTCACGAACAGCTCGCAACCGAAGAATCTCGTGCAGGCCACGAAAGCGGCTGGAGCATGATCCTCGACAAACTCGCAACGACTTTGGAGAACTAATTATGCAGACCCAACAATCGGTGAAGATCAAAGGCATGGACCTGAGCGGTTACATGGTCAAAGATGCCGCTCGCGCAATTGCATTTTATCGCGATGTCTTAGGGCTTGAACCGACGCTGGTCTATCAAGAAAACCGCGGCGCTGAATATGAGTTGCCGGACGGTGCCACGTTTGGTCTTTGGGGCGCGGGCGGGAAAGTGCTGCCGTTTCAGCCGAGCAACGGTATCTTGTTCGCGGTTGACGATCTCAAAGGTTCGCTATCGGTGATAAAGGCGCGCGGGATACCGCTCGTGATGGAGACGGAGACTCCGAACTGCTTTATGGCAATGTTCCACGATACCGAAGGCAATTTGGTCACGCTGCATCAGCGCAAACGGCCGTAGGATACGGCGCGGTCAACGTTGACAGGCCGCAACCTGCTCCAGCAAGAGGGTTCGATCGCGCAGATTTTTCGCAAGTGACGCTGCGCGCTCGAACTCGGCTTGCGCCTCGTCGTACCGGGCGTTGGCAGAACGCCGCTTCGATCTCGTCGTTCGCTTTAACCAGGACTATAAATCGCATACATATCTCCTATTCGGTGAGTGCTCTGTTTACACGTCGTACAACGCTCCCATTCGACACTGCAGAATGGTGCCAGTGCGCCTGAGAAAATCGACCGTACTCTCCAACCAAAGTCCCCAGCCGGGCGCCTCCTTGGTGCCCGCGACGCAATAAAACCGGAAGCGTCGCTTTTTGTATACAAAAACGACCCGCTTCAATCCGGCTGCGAGAGTGCGGCGTTGACCTGGTATGCGCGATACCGGCACTCCGCCTCAAAAGGGCCTCTGGGCAACCTTGAAGACCCTGTGGTTCGGCGCTCCCGAGGCGCATGGCCACACGCATATGGATCCGAGCGACCACAGCCATCCGCACGAACACGATCACACGCACGGTGATGGCCCGGATCACGCCCACTTCCACGACCATCCGCACGACCACGATCACCCGCACGAGCACGAACACTAGCGATGGCAGGCGGCTCGTTTAGCCTCTCGGCGCTGGGTCACGTCATCCATCAGGGCTCGCAAGAAGTGCGCCGAAAAATTTGGCGTCTCTATGCGTTTCTGATCGTGTTGAACGTCGGCGCGTGGGTGCTCGCGTTTATCGCTTTTTCAAAGCATCCGGTCCTGTTGGGAACCGCGTTGCTCGCGTACACCTTCGGGCTGCGACACGCGGTTGACGCCGATCATATCTCGGCGATCGACAACGTGACGCGCAAACTGATGCAAGAACGCAAGCGCCCGGTCGGAGTCGGCTTTTTCTTTTCACTTGGGCACTCGACCATTGTTGTGGGGCTCACCGTGGCAATCGCAGTTGCCGCAAGCGTTGTCAAAACCAGGATTCCGAGCCTTCAGAGCGTCGGCGGACTTGTCGGCACGTCGGTTTCGGCGGCGTTTCTCCTCATCATCGCCCTGATTAACCTGATCGTCCTGCTCGACATCTTTAGAACCTTTCGCGATGTGCAGCGCGGCGAGATTTACAATGATCAAAGCCTAGATCAGATGCTCAACCAGCGCGGGCTGATCGGCCGGTTCTTTCGACCGCTGCTGAAGATTGTTGATACAAGTTGGAAGATGTACCCAATCGGTGTCTTGTTCGGACTTGGATTCGACACCGCCACCGAAGTTGGCTTGCTCGGGATCGCTGCGGTGGAGGCAGGCAAAGGGCTTCCGGTAGTCGCTATTCTGATCTTTCCGCTGCTGTTTACCGCCGGCATGTCACTACTCGATACGACCGACGGCATCTTGATGCTCGGCGCGTACGGTTGGGCATTTTTGAAACCGATGCGCAAGCTCTACTACAACATGGTTATCACCCTGGTCTCGGTGTTGGTTGCGCTGGTCGTCGGCGGCATTGAAGCGTTGAGCATCGTCTCCGGCCAGCTAAAGCTGCACGGCGGGTTGTGGGATGCAGTCGGGTCGCTTAGCGATCACTTCGGAACACTAGGGTTCATTATCGTTGGAATATTCATTGCTAGCTGGATTATCTCGACGATAATCTATCGAATTAAACGGTACGACGATCTGGATATTCCGATCGCACCTGCGGTCGCAGCCGCCATCGTCGAGTCGTCTTAATCCTCGTGGTCGTGTAACTCCGAATGCACTGGATTTTGGCTGCCGTCTGCGGCGTGCTCATGTTCGTCGTGCCGATGAACATGTGAATGCACCTCACCGCTCGCGTGTTTGTGCTCATGCTCGTGTTCTAAATGCTCGTGCGGATGCTCATGTTCGACTCCGTCGTGCTCATGCGGATGCGCGTGTTTATCTTCCATCGCTGACGTCTTGGCGACGGTGAGCATCACTCCTGCGACGGTCGCACCGATCACGGCACAGAAGACCTCGGCTGCCAATGACAGACCAATGAGCGTGCTCAAGATACCAAGGCCGACAACCGGCGCGATCAAACCAAGGTAGAGGATGACGAAGTAGCTGGAGATGACCTCGCCGCGTCGCTCCTTGACTCTTTTGTTGATCTGAACAAGGCCGAAACTAACTGTTAGCCCTTCACCGAACCCGGCCACGGCCGCCGATAGAAATAAAAGCTCAGGCGAGTGCGCAGCCACCGCCCAAGCGAGCAATCCCAATCCCACAACGAGCACCGCACACGCGCTGCGGAACGCGCCACGTCGAGGTAAGGCTTTGACGGCGAACTGCCCGGCGGCGGCGGTTCCCAAGAACAGAAAGACCAGGGTCCCAGCGGCCGCCGGTCCGGCAACATGCAGGACGCTGCTCAGAATTGACGGCGCTACCGCGCTGAAAACACCTGCGACCGCGAAGCCGCAGCATCCGACGATCGCCGCCCGAACAAATACTGCGCGGATTTCCGGCGGGATGCGAATGCGTTGTAGACGCAGATACGCGCGCCGCTTCGGGTTCGCGACGGTTTCCGGTACAAACAGAAACCCGAGCGTAACCGGCAGCAGCAACGCGAGATCTACGGCGTAGGGAATGCGCAGCGGAAACGAAGCATACTCCGCGAGCAGTCCCGCCAGCAGCGGCCCTAGCGCCAAACCGCCGAGATTGGCTGCAACCGCCAACACCGTTGCAACGTTGCGGTGCTGCTCATCTGCAAGCTCCACCAGCATTGCGGTGGCGCAACCCGTGAAGATACCGGCGGAAAGCCCCGAAAGCAATCGCCCGATGAACATCGCGGGCACGCCGCGGGCGAGCAAGAACGCAATCGCGCTGAGAGCCGAGAGCATAAGCGCCGGGAGAAGCACCCGTCGGCGGCCGATTTCATCGGAGAGCCGGCCGAAGAGCAGCAGCCCCGCGATAACTCCGAGTGCATATGCGGCGAAGATGATCGTCACCAGAATCTCGCCGAAGCCGAATGCCCTCGCGTAGAGCGGATAAAGCGGAGTCGGCAGCGTTGTGCCAAGCATTACGACCACAAAGGCCGCGGCCGCCGGCCAAAAAGCTGCACGGCGATTCACGCTGCGATCTCTGTTCAACAAAGCGAGCATGTCGGGTGTTACCCGAATGGCCGACCGACCAATCGTAAAGATCGCTCTGGTCGTGGGTAAGCTTTGAAGGCGTGAAGTGATTACTTCAGAACGTGCTCATACAGGAGGAGACTCGATGAAGAAAAGAGCTCTGTATTTTGCGACACTATTCGGATTGTTGGCGACGACGGGCCTGGCCGCCACACTTTCGTTGCATCCGGTCGGCAGCGAGAAGCATTTCGTCCGTTCGGCGACTGCGGCCCTGAATGCCCGATACGCGACACCGGCTGCTGCCGAGAGCGTCGGCTACTATCGCTATAATAATGAAGATGACACCGGCGCGATCAGTTATGTAAACCCGCGCTATTGGAAAAGCGATCTCAATCACCCGAGTCAACTTTGGTACGACGTCCGCGGCCGTCTGCTCGGTGCCGACTTCACCGTGCCGATGACGGGTCATCCGACTCAGCCGAAGCTTTGGGGACTTCTGCCGGCACGTTGGAGCAAATTCGACGCGCACGTTCACTGGGTACTCAAGCTACCCAACGGGTCATATAAATACGGGCTGACGACGAGCGATAAAAGTACAAAGCCGCCGGCGGCGATCTTGGGAATGTGACTGCTGCGCCGATCGTCAAACTCGGTAAAGCAACCAGCGCCACTGAAGTTGCGCATATATTTGCATTCCCGGACTTATGGGATACCGAAATTTGGGTAGTACACAACCCGAAGGGCGCATTCGCAACCGGCAACCCGCTCGTGCATCCGAGCAAAATGGCCGGCAAAATGGGAACGCCATAGCCTGGGGATTACTGATCGAGATAGGTGAGCGGATCGACGAACTGCAGGTACGGCGCAAGCTTGAACATCGGGTCCAGTATGGCGGCATGTCCTTGCCCAACAAAGACAACGACTCGATCGCCAGGTTTGGTGTTGTGCATAATATTCGCGAAGATGTGCAAGTTGCGCGCATACCAAAATGAAACGAGGTTCGCCCCTGCGTAATCGCTCCGCGCGCCGATAGGGTCGGAAAAGGAATAGAATGCCGCGTTGCATGCGAGCGCATCCTGCTGATTCAAGTAACGTAGGAGCTGAAGCATCGTACCGGCTCGTTCAAGATCGTTCGCCTTCGTAATGCACGGCTTCGTGAAAAGTTCGGCATCGTCTAGCAGCCCTGTTTGACCATGCAGTTTCGCGGAAGCCTTTACGGCATCGTAGTCGAAAGGAAAACCACCGTTCGTATCGATCGGATAGATGGTCGGGTTTTTCGCAAGCGCTGCTAAACGGTAACCAAACTGGTCATCTTCATTTGCCCCGAGCGTGTAGTTCCCGTCTAAATATTGCTCGTAACGCTGAACGTAAATCGGCTTTTCCGGTCGTGCCTCGATCATAACCTTGGTTGGGTTGAACTTGAGCAATCGTTGGATGACCGCTTGAATTTGAGCCTGCATGCGAGGACTGCGTGGGTCGTCGCTAAAGGTAGAATTATGCAGGTCGTTCTTTGCCTCCAAGTGAGCAACGCCGACCACCATCACTTGCGCCTTCTGCGCCGCGGAAGCGGGAGGTGCGCAGAACATCGTGATCGACACGACGATGGAGAAAACGCGAAAGTTCTGCATCGCGGTTGACTTACGGCGCGGTAGGTAGTGCGGGTGTTCTTGGGTATTTTCCATGGTTGACTCTTTGCAACTGTATGCTGCACTCCTGCGATCTCCGCCCCACCAAACTTATTGTGCCGGGTGTAAGCGGTAAAAGGCACGAACAACTTACCCAAGAACGACAGGGTAGGAGACACACGATGAACCGACTCGCCAAGGCTGGAATGCCATAGCCGCTAAGAATCATGTGGATCGTACGCTTGATCTGCTGAACCGTTCGGCCCCAGGTTCGCAACCCGATCCCGACGCCCGCGCCATCCGCCAGGCGGTAGCCGGTGCGGCAACCGGCAACCTCAACGCCGCCAATCGCCTCTTAAAAAAGCTGCCGATTCGTTACAGCTTCGCTGCCCAAGGAGCGCGACTTGAGCCGCAGCGGAAGTTGACGGAAGAGGAGAAGCGCGCATTTGATGCTGTCTTGACGCTGGCCGACGAGGGCGTTCGAAAAAAGTTGCGGCTCTGCGAGGAGTGCGGCTGGGCGTTTATCGACAAGTCGAGAAACGGCCGTACTCGTTTCTGCTCGGTCTCTCCGTGCGCTACGCGATGGCACGTGCGCGAGTTCCGGTCTCGCGCTAAGGATCAGTCCACTTCGTAGTGAGTCGCGACCGGATCCGCGGCTAGCAGATAGCGTTCATCCTCCGGATAAAACTTTGCTACAGTATAGTCTTCTTCGCCCGCGAAATGTTTGAGCGCGTCGATCGACTCCCAGAGCGAGATCGTCATGATTTCGGCGATCTCATCGTGCACCGAAGTGAGCGCGTATGCGCCCATGTTACCGGTGCTCGCCTCATACTCAGCCAGACCCGTGTCTCGTAAGTAGTCGCGATACACACCCGCGTCTTTAGCGGCTACCAATCCCTTCCACACTCGCGCGATCATACAAGGCAAGTAGCGACCCTCGGCGCGATTCGTGACCGCGATCAAAAAACTGTCTCAAAACTGACATTTCATCTGACAATGTCGCGTCTGCGCTTCTGACCACTACGCCGCTCGTGCGAGTTTCATCTGTGCGATGCGCAGAAGGCTCGGCGGTGCGACGAGTGCGCAAACCGCATTCTTACGCACGCATCATAACAACGAAAGGGATTACAGACACGATGAAACAGCAGTTTCGCGCCGTTCGCAATCCGTTGTTAGCGCTCCTCATTATCTGCGCGTTTCTTGTCCAGGGAACATGGGCACTGGCGGGAACCACGGGCAGCCTAAGCGGCACGCTGACGGATTCGTCGAACAGCACTCCGATTGCAGACGCAACCATTTCGGTTTCGTCGCCTTCGCAGCAGGCATCGGCGAAAACAGATTCAAGCGGACACTTCAGCTTTATCTCGCTCGCGCCGGACACCTATAGCGTGTCGGCGGCTAAGGACGGCTATCAGCCGGAATCAATCGCGGGCGTAAGTATCTTCGCGGATAACACGCAAGTTATCGCGCTTAAGACAACCAAAGCGCTCAAGAACATCGCGAAGGTGAGCGCACGCGCCGCGGGCGCGCTCGTAAAACCGGGCACCACCAGCGACATTTACTCGGTAAATGCCGCAACGCAAGAAGCCGTGCAGTCTATCGGCGGCGGCGGAAATTTGAATAGCGCCTATTCGGCCATAGGCACGGTGCCCGGTGTGCAAGCCGGCATCGGCGGCTCGGGTTGGGGGCAGACCATTTATATTCGCGGCTCAGAGTACAACCAAGTCGGTTACGAGTACGATGGCGTTCCCGTGAATCGCGCCTTCGATAACTACGGCGCAACCACGCTCTCGAACCTCGGTCAGCAAGAGTTGCAAGTCTACACCGGCGGCTCACCGGCCGGGGCGTCGGCGGCGACGGTCGGCGGGTTTATTAACCAGGTGATTAAGACCGGAACATATCCTGGGTTCGGGACGATAAACGCCGGAATCGGCGCTCCGATCTTCTATCACAACCTCAAAGTTGAAGCAGGCGGAGCTTCGCCCAATCGTCTGTTCTCTTGGTATGCCGGCCTCGGTGGGTACAATCAGGAGTTTCGGCTGGCAAACAACTCCGATTTCGGGAACGTCTCAACCGACGGAAATAACCCGAACGGTTTGACCGGTCTTGGGCAATCCGGCCAGATCGGGTTTTTCACGAACTTCTTCACGCAAGGTCCATTCCCGACATGCGTGAACGGTTTGGCACCGGCCGGCGCGCCGACCTTTGAGGCAACCGGTTCGCCGGCGTGCTTAGGCTATGCGTCGTATGCTTACAATCAACAGGGTAACATCGCCGATCGCGAGGGCGTGATCAATCTGCACTTCGGCCTTCCGCATAAAAAGGACGGCGGCCGAGATGATGTGCAGTTGCTGTATAGCGGCTCGGCGCTGCACACAACCTTCAACGATTCGATCAACGATCTCGGAGGCGTTGGTACGTTGGATCACGCATTTGCAAACTTCGGCGGAGCGACCGGAATTGCGTCGCAATTCGGCATCACCAACTACGTCGGACAGGGCGGACCCCACGATAACTTCTGCGCCGGCGCGGCCGTGTTGAATGCGTTTGGGATTCTTCCCTCGCAATGCGCTAGCTCCGGCGGCAGCGTCGTACCGTACTTTGACGGATACACGTTCGGTACCGGGACGTCGTTTGGAGAGAGCGCTGTGGGCCTGAAAGGCCAAACGTATTACTTTCCCAGCTCGCCCACCAACCGTGCGCAATTTTCCGGAATCGATCCTGCCAAACGCAGCGGGATTTGGAATGATTCGGAGACGGTAAAGGTTCAATACCAGAAGAATATCGGCTCGAACGCTTACCTTCGCCTGTTCGGGTACACGTTCTATTCAGATTGGCTGATGAACAGCCCGAACTTCGGAACCCTTGGATACGGTGTATTGGTTGGAGGTTCGCCTAACGGCGTAGTCGCCACCGATTACGAACTTGCAACCCATACGCGCGGCGCAGAACTTCAGTTTGCCGATCAGCTAAACCCGAAAAACCTCTTAAAGCTCACGGCAAATTACACGACGGCGGCGGTGTCCCGCACATACAATAGCGGTTCGTGGCGAACGGCCACCGGCGCGTTCCAAAACGCGACCAACCTTACGAACGGCGACCCAAATAATCCGGTCTGTTACAATTACAAGACGGGCGCCGCAGCGTCGTGCCTCTCCGGTTCGACATCGGGCACCTATACCGACCCAACCAACGCGGCTACTTGTGCGGGGTTAGCTCTACTAGGGACGCCATGCGCTTCGACACCGACCGGAGCCTCGTATTTGGTTACGGTTCCCGGCGGTCGCGGTACCTATAACACCGTTCGTCCGGTCTTCACATCGGCCGCGCTCGAAGACGAGTTCAAGCCGACCGACAGGCTAGATCTAACGCTCGGACTTCGTTACGAAAACTTTCAGTACAACCTTACAAATACGAACTCGCCCGAATACAACTTCTGGTTTAATGTCGCGGCGAATTCGTATTGCTACGACCCGACGACCGGGCAACCGATCTTGAATAAACTTGCACCGGGCCAAGCCCCGCCGGCAGCGCCGGTATTTACGGCTCCGGGTGCGATCTGTCCGGCGACTCCCGAAGGACCACCGGGCCTTCACCCCAACGGGCAGAACGGCGCGGTGCTCTTTACCTCAATTGCCAGAAATCAAATCAATGATTCGGTTATCTCACCGCGTGTTGGTTTGACGTACACCGTCAATCCGGATACGGTGGTGCGCGCCAGTTACGGCAAGTATGCCTCACCCAGCGAAACTGCATCGACGCAGTATTTGGATCTTTCCGCAAAACAAGCGACCGCGTTTGATTTCACCCATTTCTTTGGGCTCGGATTCAACACACCGGTTCACAATGTTCCGGCGCAGGTATCCAACAACTATGACTTCTCGCTCGAGAAGCATCTCAGGGGGACCGATCTAACGTTCCGCCTCAGTCCATTCTATCGCTATACGACCAATCAAGCTCAGACCGAGTTGCTTGGGCCCAACTTCGCCGGTTCGCTTAATATCGGAACCCAAAGGAGCTATGGTCTCGAGTTTCAAGCTCAGAAGGGCGACCCGCAGCGCAATGGGCTTTCGGGATTGCTGTCATACACGTATACCAACGCGAAAGTAAAATACAGCAACTATAGCAACGGAACCAACACGATCGATACACTCAACAATTACATTGGCTACTACAATAAGCTGACCGGAGCCGGGGGCGGTGCGACGTGCTATACCCCGAACGCAACTCCCGGCAGCATTGGCGCTCCGGATCCGTCCTGTACGAATCCGGCCGATGTGAAGAATCCGTACTTCGCGAACTCACCCCAACCGTTGCTCGATCGTAGCGGCTGGTATGAGACCTACCCGAATGAGTCCCCCGGGGACCCGCAGGCGTTTGAAACGACCGTTTTGGCCCCGAGTGTCTTCTCCGGTTTCGTCCAATACAAGCAGAACAAATTGGCGATCGCCCCGAACTTCGTTCTGCAAGCCGGCGGAAAGTACGGCTCACCCACATCCGTCGTCGGCTATGACCCGCGGTATTGCGCAAACAACCAGAGCAAAATCCCCGGGTCAACTACGTCCCTTAACGCCGACTATCAAAGCTGCTTTGCAAGTCAATCGACGGCAGGCGGCAACCTGGCAATTCCAGACCCGTTCACCGGTAGATTCGACAGCGTCGCCCAGTATCGCCAACCCTGGCAGTTGAACATCGGCGCGCAGATCAGCTACGAGATTACCCCGAAGGTCAAGGGCACGCTGATCCTGACGAACTTAGTAAACCGCTGTTTTGGCGGTGATAAGCCTGCCTGGGCGCAGGCCTTCCCGCCGAACAACTATGTCTGCGGGTACGGACCAAACGGGCAATACATCTCAAACTTCTATAACGGTAACTCGCCGAGCGACGCCGTTAACGGAACCTCCGGATACCCGAAGGTCTATAACTATCCGTACGCGCCGTTCAACCCCCTGGTGAATGCGTCCGGATCGGCGATTCCCTTCAGTGCCTACTTAAACTTCCAAATCAAGCTCTAGTCCAACCAAACGGAAGTTTATCAGCAGCAGGCCCCCCGCGAAAGCGGGGGGCCTGCTGCGTCACACGGTCGTCCCTCGCCTCGATACAAAGCATGTAATTAGTAAATCTCGGTAAACATTACTGAAAGGAACCGGCGGCATGAGTTGGTCAAGCTCCGATGTTCGCGCCCTGCTGCGGAATCTCCGAAAGCCCGACGCGCTCGAGCGGCTGCCGCTCGCGGTTCTGCTCAAGGCGCACTTCGATCTGCGGACCGGTTTTGAAGCAACCATGCATCTCATCGCGGATTCATTTGCGGGCCGCGGGCAGGGCGGTGAACGCCTGCACGAGGTGCTGATCCGTTACGACTTGGACGGCCAGGTCAATCGCGAGCAGGCGGCCTCACAGATGGGACTCAGTTCGCGTCAGTTCTTTCGCTACCGGGCCCACGCGGTCGAGATGATCGCGCAGCATCTGCGCTCCATCCTCGATGCCGATGTAAAGCTGGAGAATACCTGGACCCTTGCATCCATTCTCGCGCAGCACGATCCGCGCGCCGCGCTCGGTTTTTGCAGCGCGCTTGAGCCGCTGGAGGCAAGTTCCGAAGAGCTCCGGCTGTCGATCGAGGTGGGACGTGAGCCGAGCGAGGCCTTCTTCGCCAAGCCCGGTGGAATTGACGAGGATGTAACGACTATTTTGAAGGCCCACTCTCACAGCCTTGCCGGCCGCCACAATGATGCGAACCAACTCATTGAAAGCCTACGGGCGCAGCGCGATCGAACCGATATTACCCCGCAGTCTCGCGTTTGCATTGAACGCGAATTGTTGATTATGAATCTGCAGCGCACACTTGAAAGCGGTGACGCAGGCGCGGCAACGGAGTTCGCGCAAAAGTTACGCGATCCGCGCTTCGCGGGTGAAGATCCCTTCCACACGCATGCGCTTCTTTATGATGGTCAAATCGCCGTTTGTGTGGGCGATCTGGAGCGTGCAGACCGCATGGTCAGCATTGCAGAGGAGGTGTTGAGCGCCTCTCGCAACCTGCGTGGCTTAGCATGGTGCCTCCTTCTACGCGCGGAGATAGGGTTCTCTCGCGAAAAATACGGCTGCGCGCAGCAATCAGCCGCTGCTGCTCGAATTGCGCTCGAACACCATCCGCTGCTGGCCGCGCAGGCCGACGCGCTACTAGGAAGGATCGCGCTTGCGCTCGATGAGCGCTGGGAACGGCCGCCGCGCAGCTACGATGCATACTGTTACCGAGACACCGAGCTGGACCTTATTGCGGCTCGGCACCTTTTGGCAAGCAATGCGATCGATGCCGCGGAGCAGCTGACCAAAAGCGCACTGCGAACCACCCGAGAGCAGCGATATACGGGACTGGAGAGTTACGCACTTGCGACGCTCGGGTCACTCGCAAGCCAGCGCGGCGATAGTGTTATGGCACAGGAACGCTATGTTGGCGCCTGGTGCATCTCTGCGCGATTAGACAACGCGCTGTTGAAGCGCGATCTGTTTCGTGTTCCCAGACGAATGCCGGCAGACCTAGGCCCGATTCAACTCGACGAGCGTTTCGCATCCGCGCTGATCGAGGTGGTCGCCGCAGCCTTTCCGCAAGCGCCGGCCTTTCTATCGGATGAGGTGAGTCGGAGTCTGGTTCCGGAGGTAATCGCATTGATTCGGCAGGCGGCATCGGCCGACAATGTTCGGATGCTGCGCTCGCCCGAAATACTACGGATCGTCGAGCGGCTAATCGCGGCGAACGTAAGTCGTGAGTGCATTCTGATTGCCTGCGCCCAATTTCCGACCATCACGGCAGCCGCGTTGGCGCCGGTGCTTCCAAGCGGTGTTCAAGCGAGGTTCTCCCGAAAGTTGTGTGAGTTACTGGACGAGATGCTCGCAACGATCGCGTGTACGCTTGGGACGCAAGCGCAAAAATCCATGGCTCAGTAGTAAGTCAGTTCTTATCCGATTTACGCCGACAGGTTCGCGAGGTAACCAGTTTGTTTTCCCGCAAGCAGCCTACTCAAGTCTTGCGGCGGCCGCGCTTCACTATAGTAGTAGCCTTGCCAGTGGTCGCAGCCAAGACCGCAGAGAAATGTGAGCTGTTCCTGGGTTTCGACGCCTTCGGCGGTGACCGTAAACCCAACGTCGTGCGCAATGCCGATTATCGCGCGCACGATCGACTGGTGAAATTTGTCGTGAGCGACATCCTGCAAAAACGAGCGATCGATCTTTAGGACGTCGATCGGCAACCGGCGCAGATAGTCGAGCGATGAGTATTTTACGCCGAAGTCATCGAGCGCCAGCACAACCCCGAGCGCTTTGAGTTGATGCAGCACCGACACGGTTTGCTGGCTCTCATTTATGAGTGCGCTCTCGGTGAGTTCCAGACCGATCAGGGAAGGATCAAGCCGAGCGTCTTTCAAGCTGTCGTTTAAGGCGGCGACGATTGCCGGAGTTTGCAACTGACTTGCCGAGACGTTGATCCACACGCGCATCGGCGTTCCGGCATCGCTCCAGCGTTTGGCTTGCGCGATGCTTTCGGTAAAGACCCACTCGCCGATCTTCAGCACCAAACCGCTCTCTTCAGCAAACGGAATAAAATCACTCGGTAGCGTCATTCCGAGTTCCGGGTCATTCCAGCGCAAGAGCGCTTCGGCAGCGACGATGCCGGAGTCCTCGATGCTTAGCACCGGCTGGTAGTACATCGTGAACTCACGCCGTTCAAGTGCGCGATGGAGCGCGTTTTCTAATCGAAATCTGCGCGCAGCGGCGTATTGCAGGCCGGCGGTGTAAAAGTTAAAGGTGTTTCCACCGCTTTGCTTGGCGGCATACATCGCGGCATCGGCATTTCGAAGCAGGGTGTCGACATCGCGACCATCGATCGGATAGATGCTCGCTCCGATGCTGGCGCTCACGAAATGGTCGTGCTGCGCGATCTTAAACGGCCGGTTGAAGACCCCCAGCAGATCTTTGGCGCGCCGGCCGATCTCCATTTTATCGCGGGCGCGCGCCAGCACGACGATGAACTCATCGCCGCCCGGTCGAGCGACCAAATCTTCGGCGCCGAGCCGTTCTCGCAACCGTTCGCCGATCTCGACCAATACCGCATCACCGACGCGATGGCCGAGGGTGTCGTTGACCAGCTTAAAACGATCCAGATCGATAAACAGCACCGCTCGGAGTGCATCTTCCTGCGGGGTTTCCAGCAACCGCTCGAAACTGTCGGCAAGTGCTGTGCGATTCGGCAAGCCGGTCAGCGAATCGTGATACGCTAGATGTTCAAGGGCCGCCTCGGCGGACTTGCGTTCGGTAATATCTAGGACGGTTCCAAAATGTACGACGTCTCGGCCTTCACTGTCATACAGCCAACGCGCCTGCTCCTGCACATAACGCACGACTCCGTCCGCTCGAATGATTCGGTGATCGATGTTATACCCTCGGCGGCTATCACGCGCGGACTCGACTTCTCGTTTGACACGTTCGGCATCGTCAGGATGGTCGAATGGCCACAGGCCTTCCGAGAGATCAAACGTTCCTGGAGCGGCGCCGACAATTTGGTACAGTTCTGCCGACCACGAATGTTCGCCGGTCCCGGTGTTGTGGGTAAAACTGCCGACATGTGCTATTTGCTGCGCAAGTGCGAGCGAAGTCTCGGCGTCGACGCGGCGAGTGACATCGCTGGAGCTTACGATTCGCGCGTCGCGTCCAGCATACGTCACGGCGTGCGAGATGATCTCAACTTGAATGACCGACCCGTCACGGGTGCGGTGACGAAAGGTAGCCGGCACGACGCGGACATCCGGCAGATTCGGCAGGATCGCCACCATCTCATCGACGTCTTCGCGCGGGCGGATATCAGTGATCCTCATCTTCAAGAACTCTTCACGCGAGTACCCGTAACGCGCGACGGCGGCGTCGTTCACAGCCAAGAACCCGAGGTTTGCGGTGTCGAAAATCCACATCGGCGTGGGATTCTCGCGAAAAAGCAAGCGACCAAGTGACGGCCGGTTGCGGCGAGCTTTCGCCGCGGCAAGTGACGCGCCGATGGCCCCGACTGCGATCCCGATCCCGAGCAGGAGCAAGGCGAAAAGCGGCAGCGTCATATTGAAGAGTATCGGCAGTTTGTCGGGATTCTGCTAGAACCGGCTAAGTGTGGGCAAAAGGAAGCGCAATGCAAGCGCTTTTAATGGTAAATGCTCGATCCCGTCGCGGGCAGGCGAGCATTTACCCGCTGCGGCGAATGTTGGCCGCCCTCGGCATAGCCACCATCGAAGCAAGCGCTTGCGATGAGGCGAGCGCTACCAAAGCGATTGAGGATGCTGGAACACAAGTTGACTGTGTAATTGTGGGGGGCGGCGACGGAACGATTATCTCGACGATCCCCGGTTTGATTGCGAGCAAGCTACCGCTCGGGATCATTCCGCTCGGTACCTTTAACGAACTCGCTCGAACGCTTGAGCTGCCGATGGAGACGCAGGCGGCGTGTGCGCGGATCGCGGTCGGCGTAGTGAGAACCATCGATGTCGCCCGAGTAAACGGGGTGTACTTCGTCAATGAGGCCAGCATCGGCGTATCAAGCCGCATCGCGCGGCTTCAAACCTCGCAGAACAAGCAGCGCTTCGGGTTCTTAAACGTACTCGTGACGTCGCTGCAAGCGCTGCGAGGCAGCTATCCGTTTCACGTTGAGATCGAATATGACGGAAAGGTCGAACGGTTCAAAACCATTCAACTCACTATAGCAAACAGCCATCGGTTTGGCGGCTTTATCACCAACGACACTGCGGCGATCGACGATGGTCAACTCGATCTATATAGCGTCGATATTGCGCACTGGTTTCAGGCGGTTCCGATCGCGTGGAAGCTGATGCGCCGCTCGGCCGAGCCGGTCCCGGGTCTGCGCCTTCGACGTTCGCCGAGGTTTATCGTGCGTACACGTCGTCCGCACCATGTAAGCGCGGACGCCGAACCCGCCGGCTACTCCCCCGCGCAGTTCGAAGTTTTACCGGGCGCGCTTTCGGTGTATGCATGAGCTTTCGGCCGAAGTGGCTGCGGCCGACCTCGTTTGCGCGGCGAATCGAAGATATCTCGCTGGATCAGCTGAACGAAAGCGGCGTATCCGGCATCATTGTGGATTTGGACAATACGCTGATCGGCTATCGTGATCCGGTTCCGGCCATCGGTGTCGAAACATGGATTGCGCGCGCACTCGCATCCGGAATCCGAGTTGCCATCGTTACCAACAATAGTTCCGACCTTGCGCATCGGGTCGCTCACCATCTTGGATGCGCGTGCGTTCATCGCGCTCGCAAACCTCACTCGGGCGGGTTTCGAGCGGCCCTCGAAGTGCTCGGAACCGGCAAAGCTGCAACCATAGTAATCGGTGACCAGGTCTTCACCGATGTTCTCGGCGCAAAACTCTTTGGGCTGCGCGTCATTCTCACCGAGCCGGTTGCGCAGCGGGAAGAGTGGTGGATGCGCCCGTTGCGCTTTCTCGAACGAGTCGTTCTCTATCGCGTTCCACGTTACGAAAAGGATTAACCCATCAATGCGTTATCGTACCCTCGGCCACAGCGGCCTTCAACTCTCAGTCGTCGGTCTCGGCTCATGGCTCACCTACGGAAGCACCGTCGAGCGCGACACCGCGCGGGCCTGCGTGCTGCGCGCTTGGGAGAGCGGCGTGAACTTCATCGACACTGCCAATGTGTATGCGCGCGGAGCCGCTGAAGAAGTGCTCGGGCCGATCGTAAAAGAGCTCAAGCGCGATGCATTGGTGCTGGCGACCAAAGTCTATTTTACGATGGGGGATTCGGTCAACGAACGGGGTCTCTCGCGCAAACACATTCACGACCAAATCCACGCGTCGCTTCGCCGCCTGCAAGTCGACTACATTGATCTCTATCAGTGCCATCGCTACGATACCCTGACGCCGCTTGAAGAGACCTGCGAGATGATGAACGATCTGGTCCGCGCCGGAAAGATTCTCTACTGGGGCGTCTCGGAATGGAACGCCGATCAAATTGCCGCAGCGGTGATACTCTGTCGGTCGCGCGGGTGGGCAGTTCCGATCAGCAATCAGCCGCAGTACAGTGCGCTCTGGCGTCGGGTGGAGGAGCGGGTGCTGCCGATTACCCAAGCCTACGGTTTGGGAAACGTCGTCTGGTCACCGCTTGCGATGGGCGTACTCACCGGCAAATATACCGATGCCAAAAACGCGCCCTCCGGTACGCGAGCCGCGAGTTCAAATCGCGAGATGATGGAAGAGTACCTCACTCAGTCAATACTGGACGCGGTCCAAAAGCTGAAACCGATCGCGAGTGACGCCGGTGTGTCTATGTCGCAGCTTGCGTTGGCGTGGTGTTTGCGTCAGCCCGCGGTAACCAGCGTTATCGTTGGTGCGACCAAAGTCGAGCATGTCGACGACAATGTCGCAGCGGCCGATAAAGACATCGATCCGGAAACGTTCGCGCAACTCGACCGCATTCTGCTGCCGGTCGCTCCGCACGAACCGTATCTGTCGTAAGTTTTGGGTCATCGCTAAAAGACTAGCCGCGATCGGATATTTACCAATGCCACCCGGCATTAGGATGGCGCCGTTGGTAGATGGTGTCTCGAACAGTTAGGGCAACGAATACCACGAAGAAGGCCGTAGCAAGCAACTTTATCGGGAGTGCTCCGATCACTCCCGCCACAATTGCCGATACCCCGGTTAGTACGAGTGTTACAATCGAAGCCATAGAATGTGGCTTATTCACAGATCGCAAATTGCCAACAAGCAAAGAGCCGCCGATCACCAAAAGACATATTCCACCGAATACGGATGAAGGATAATCGAATGGATTCCAATTCATTTTTTACGTGAAGCTCGATGTCGCGCAGTTGTTTACCAGCTCGTCGTTGTAAAGCGTATCTGCCCGCGATAATACCTGCAATGCATCGTGTGGAGTCATATTTGAGAAGAGCTGAGTTATCAGCGATGAAATTGTGGCAGCTCCGCCGATCCTTCCGGCCCAGATAGCGACTGCAGACGCGGTCCCATCAGATAGGATCATCGCGGTGATCGCAGGAATCGATGCGGCGGCGATCCCTGCCAGGACTAGCTGAGCGGTGAGGAGTTGCGGCGCAAGTTGT
>JALYVT010000204.1 GCA_030853105.1 Vulcanimicrobiota bacterium | reverse complement strand
CGGTAGCATGGAGGTACTCCTCCCGCGACATCGCGGAATTGTATCGCGTGTCAAGGTTGCGCCCATTTTTTACGACGAAGCCCTTTTGCAGCAGCCGAGACAATTCGGTGTGAATGGTCGTATAGGCCAACGCTTCATCGCGCGAAAGGCTTTCGTGCAACTCGACCGGTGACTGCGGGCCGTTCTTCCACAGATATTCCATGATGGTCGATTGCCGTGGGCCTAGCGGCCCCGGAGCCCACTCGGATCTGCGCTGTTTCATCTGCCACCAGAATACGACGAAGTCAAGCGCCGCACAAGAGCAGGCATCTTAACCACCCGAGGGCACACCGGCAAAAGGCAGCAACTCATAGGCACCCTGCGTAACAATGCGCACTCCAGATTCAAGGCCGGCCGCAGCTATAGCGGTACGGCTCCCCGATTGGAGGAGGATCTGAACGTTCACTGCGCGGTAGTGACCGCTGCCTGTGGCGAGATAGATCAGCGGTCTCCCGGTATCGGGGTTTTTGACAATAGCGCTATCCGGTACTACGAATGCATCCGAGAGACTTCGTATGACAATGGTTGCTTTCGCCGCCGCTCCGGGGGTAAGACCGTCGCCGTAGGGCTTAATGCGCACCGTCATCGTGCGCGTGTCCTGTCCAAACGCAGCGCTGACCGCTTGCACGCGACCTGACAGGCTCCGACTTAAACCGTTCATCGCTATCGTGGCGGGGTCGCCTTGTTGTATAAGTCCGGCTTGATCTTGGCTAATTTGGACTTCAACAATGGTTCGGTCCGGATTGACCATCGCGATGACGGGGATTGTCGGATCGGCAGTCTCACCGGGATTTTTCAAACGCTGCGTTACGATGCCCGCGAACGGTGCAACGATGTTCAGCAGCGACGCTTTGGTTTGGGCGGCGGCGAGTGCGGCTTGCGCCTGCTGAACCTGCGAGCGCGCGAGGTTGACGTCTTGCGGCCGTGGACCCGCGACGAGCAGCGACCCCTGTTCTTGGGTTGAACGAAGCGCCGCGAACGCATTTTCGTAGTCCGATCTTGCCTGCTGCAGATCGCGCTGTGACGAAATCCCCGCCTGCGCGAGCGCCTGTTGCCGGTTCAACTCGGCTTTTGCAGCGTCAGCCTTCGCCTGGGCACCCTGGACGAGCGCACTATTGCCGGCAAGCTCTTGCGGCCGCGCGCCGGCTGCCGCTTTGGCGAGGTTTGCTTGGGCAGTTACGACATCCGCTTGCGCCTGTCGAATTGCGCTGAAGGCGAGGCGTGAATCCAGAGTCGCTAGGACTTCGCCCGCCGAAACGCGGTCGCCGATCGAAACATTCACCGTGGCGATTTGTCCGTCGGTCGGAAACGCCAGCGTCGCCTGACCTCCCGAATCAGCGACGACCTGGCCCCCGGCCGTGATCGTCCCTTGCAGAGACGAACGTCGCAACACCTCAGTCTGAACGGCTACCGCCGGCTGGTGAACGACACCGGGGTTATTGGTTGGCTGCGTATTCGGCGGAGGTGCCTTCGATCCGCACGCAGCCAGAACGCTGATCCCTAAAAAAACGACAAGTTTGCAGTTCACGGTAATACCGGTGCTCCAACGATGAGTTGCAAACGGGCGACAGCGGCGCCGAGATCGGCCGACGCTTGTGTTACTTCGGATTGCGCCGCCGCAAGCTCGTTACGCGCGGAAAGCACGTCAAGGACTCCGAGGGCGCCCTGCTGGTAACCGAATTGAGCCAGCCGCAGGCCTTCCTGCGCTTGCGTCAACGATGCACGCGAGAACGACAGGCGCGCCCGCGCGCTTTCGATATCTGCGGCAGCCTGCGATAGCTGGGCGTGCAGTTGCGCGTTGCGTCCTAGTAGCTGAGCCTCTGCAACAGATTCTCGCGCCTGAGCCTCGAGCACCGCTCCACGGATTGTTCCATAGTCGAGAAGCGGCAGGGAAAGGCTCACCCCCGCTGTTGGACCGCGCGAGAAGACGCCGCTTCCGGAGGCGCGCTGAAACAAAAAACCTCCGCTTACGGCAACGCTCGGCGCCCGCTGCAAGCGAGCCACGCGCGCTTGTGCAATTGATTGCGCGATAGCGGCTCGAAATTGCGCGAGGAACGGATCGATCTGCTCGGCTCGCTCGAACAGCCCGTTCACGTCAGAGGAATCGGCGGAGGATACGCTCAGGATAGCCGATGTCGGCGTAAGCTCCGCGCGCCCAAGCAAAACGTTTAATCCAATGTCGGCCGTCCTTTGGTTTGCCTGCGCCCGCAGCAAATCAGTCTGGGCTCGTCGCAATTCGACCGCTGCTCGAAGAACTTCAAAGTTGCCGACTGCGCCGACTTTGGCGCGCAGACGCGCGCTCTTCTCCAGTTGCGCAGCGTTGGTCACGCTCTGCTGAGTCGCCGCGACTACAGCTTGCGCGGAGCCTAAGCTGTAATACGCCGTAACGACGCGTTGGTCGATGTCGCGCTCGGTCGAAGCAAACTGTGCTTGAGCGATTTGAACTCCGGCACCGGCTACCTGCCGCTGCGCCCCAATCGTGGGCGAAAACTGCTGCGTCGCCCCCGCCGCAAACGTTTGTAGTGTTCCCAGGCCTAGCGGAACGTCTTGTGTCACACCGGAACCGGCCTGAGCCTGCAGCGGTAACGCGGCCGCCTGAACAAGCGCTGCACGAGCGACATCGATGCCGCGGCGCGCCGCAAGAATATCAGGATTGTTTGCATTCGCCTGATTTAAGGCTTCGGATAAGCTCAGGACTGAAGGAGCATTTTGAGCCTGGGAGACTATCGGCATTCCCGCGATTGCCAGCAAGAGAACAACTGATTTCAAACCGGGACGCCTCGGTGCAACGGTGATTGCCCGTTGGTTGCCGGAATCGGATGCTCTTCCAAAAGATCGAATTTGGATTTTATCTTTATCGATGCATAGAACGCGGGCATTAGTAATAGCGTGAAGAACGTGGAAAATAAAAGCCCTCCAATGGTTGCAACGGCTAACGGCTTCTGCATCTCGCTTCCCGCCCCTAAGCCCAGAGCGAGCGGTACGACGCCGAGCATCGATGTCAAGGTGGTCATGATGATCGGGCGCATGCGCATGCGGCCGGCTGCAATCATCTGGTCTTCGACGCTAAGGCCATCTTTGCGCAACTTCGCTACTTCGTCGAACAACAAGATACCGTTCTTCACGACACCGCCGACCAGCAAGATAAGCCCCATAAACGAGGACACGTTGAGCGGAATATGCGTAACCCAGAGCGCGATTACCACGCCAAAAAGCGAGAGCGGTACCGATGAAATGATGACGACCGGAATGCGGTAGCCGCGAAACTCAAAGATCATTGTCACGAAAACAAGCAAGATTGCGATGCCGATAGCGATGACGAACTCGTTAAACGATCGCTGCTGCAGTGCGTAACGCCCGCCATAGACGATGTCGTATCCGGGCGGCAGCTTCAAACTCGAGAGCGTTTTTTGGATATCACCGATCGTGCTGCCGAGGTCGCGCCCGCTGACATTTGCGGTTACCCGCACGAGCGGCCGTAAATTTTCCTCGTTCAATTCGGTAGCCGGGCCGGCTTGAATGATGTTTGCAAGCGACGCCAGACTATAGGTATTTCCGTTCGGAGCGACAACCGGCATGTGCGCGAGATCACTAGCGCGCTGGTTCCACGGCACGTCATAGCGCAGTCGTACCGGAATTTGAATCGGTAAGTTCGGAATTGTGGTGACCACTTTCCCATTGAGGCCGGCCTGTGCTGCGTCGGTGAATGTTTCGGTTGTGAAACCAGCCTGGCTACCTTGATAAGGTCGCAGTTGAACCAGCGTGTTCGGATTGGAAT
>JALYVT010000044.1 GCA_030853105.1 Vulcanimicrobiota bacterium | reverse complement strand
CCATCATTGTCTATGTGCTTACGCAGCCATGCTAGGATTTCTCCCTCGTCTGCAGCCCGCGAGACGACATTTTCGAACTCTCCCTGCGAGACGTCCATACGCCGATAAAACAGACCGCTCATCGTCGGGATGTCGTCGAGGTCGTTGATGTACTCGCCTAGTTTCCCGCCCGGCAAGCTAGCGCGCACCTTATCGATAACGCGCGGCAAGAACGCGATTCCGCCCAGCTCTTCACGACACGGACGCGGCGGCCGCCGCGTTAAATCGAGTGGTTTCATTCACGATCTCTTTGACGGTACTCACGAAAGTCATCCGAAATTGCTCATGTTGAAAGCTAACCGAGTCTGCGCTTGTACTGAGATCGTGCGTCAATCGGCCGGCGCCGTGGTTGACATTTGTGGTATCGAGATGTCCGCAAACACACACCGCTATTCGACACGTATGTCGCTTAGGTCAATGGCATCTGGACATGGAGCACGACGCCGAGCGGAAGCGATAGGTCCTTGGTACTGCTCAAGAGCAATATGATGCGCACGTCCGTAAGATCAACAAACTTGGGATAAGGCGAATAGCCTTCACCGGGAAGTTCAAGGTCGTCGTTTTTGCCACCAAGTGTAACCGCCCGCACCGCCAAGACGCCCATCGTTCGAGAAACACCGCTCCAAATACTAGAAATTCGGACCACCCGCGTCTGGAACCCCGCGATGTAAGCATCAGTTACGCGATTTACCAAGGACGCGATCATTTTCGATGCTGAATCCGCACCGTATTTAGCTACGAACCGACTGTCGAAGTCGAAAGCTATTGCAGCGGCTGCCGCTGTCGGAGGATGATGTTCATCCT
The DNA here is from genome assembly GCA_030853105.1 of Vulcanimicrobiota bacterium. Taxonomy (GTDB): domain Bacteria; phylum Vulcanimicrobiota; class Vulcanimicrobiia; order Vulcanimicrobiales; family Vulcanimicrobiaceae; genus JALYVT01. The sequence continues at coordinate 13,034 of JALYVT010000044.1, read as the reverse complement.
GCGGGAGGTAGAAAATCTTGCCAAACTTCGAAAACTCGCCGTTCATGGTGTACGTTATTTTCGTTTGAAACTGCGACTTGTTAAACGATTCGAATATCCGCTAGATCGATTATTTCCGGGCACGGTAGCGCTATGCCGGGCGGAAGCATTATATCCTCTTCCCTTCCGGCGAGTTTCAACGAGCGCACGGCAACAATACCCGTTGTTCTCGATAGTGCAAACTGCAAGTCCTCGATGGAAACGTACCCCGCTGCAGAACTTGCGCTGAAGCTATCAAGAATCACGCTCATAATACCGACAACCATCTTTCTTGTACTTTCAACGCCGTTTTGCTTAATAAAACGGTGATCAAAATCGATAGCGGCGCTGACGCTCAAAGGAACTACTGTGTATGGCCTTTCTCCATAGTCCCGAAGCCCAAATACCTTACCGAAGGAAGGAAAGTGCTTGCTCACGCTAATTCGCCAATCATTGTCACTCATGAAGTATTCGTTTTGTTATTCCTGGCATTAATGGTGACGGCAATCAAGTTCAGCGGGTACGGCGGCCAGTTTCAACACCAATTGGTAACCCTAGACAATACGTACGTCACGCATGTCTATGGCCTCGGGGCACGGTAATTTAACGTTCGGGGGAAGTTCTAAATCTGCAGTTCTTCCATCAAGGCTCAAACATCTTATTGCAACAACGCCCATGGCGCGGGTGACGGCACGGCGTATGCTCTCTATTGAAACGAAGCCACGCCGCGCACCCGCAATGTAACCTTCAAGCACCATGTTCATGACGCCGACGATCATCTTCCGGGTACCTTCGACTCCGTTACGCCGAATAAATTGATGATCGAAGTCTATCGAGAGAACGACTACACCCCGTACGGGTTCGTAGGGGCTACCACCGTAATCCGAACGATGAAAAATTCGACCAAGGCTCTGTATTTTATCGTTCATACGCGCTACCTACGATAAGGGAATATCCAAAACGTTCACCTCTGGTGCTAGGCCTGGGGTTTGCGAAAAAAACTGTGGGGCTCCGCCGAGACTTCCAGGGGCCCGATGCTGCGCTTGCCGTTGTACCGAGGTACACGGTGCTTCCGGCTTCAAATTGCCCTCCGACAGCAACGCTAAGCCGAAAGCTTGGGACCGCGTTCTAACTGCGGGCGCGGCTGCGTTTGTCGCAGGTTTCGCAGAAGTGCGACATCTTGTTGTCGGTTTCGAAGATGGAGTTAGAGAAATACATTGCGCAGCGGGCGTTGTAGCAATGTTTCAGGCCGACCGCGTGTCCGAGTTCGTGAACGCACTCTTTAAGCGTGCGCTGGAAGAGTTGATTTTCATCGGGATCCTCACCATAAAACTCTGAACGCAGACGGTGCAGCGAAACGACGGCAACGCGCTGTTGTTCATCGGCATCGCCGAACAGAAAACGATGCGAGGTCTTGTAAAGATCGAAATCAGTGATTGCCAAGAGCAAGCCGGAATCGGTCGAGGCCGAGCGTACGACTTTTGAGGTGAGGGTGCTCAAGAACATCTGTTGTCGCGTGCTGTTGACGGCGCTGCGCGGAATGACCAGCGCACGCTCCACGCGGATGCTGTAAAGGAAACGCTCTTCTAAGCAGAGCGCCAGCCGCGCGAGGAACGCGGGGTCGATCGCGTTGATCGGAATGATCCGGACCACAGACTCCATCTTGGATAGAGCTTCTTCGCCGTCCGGGACGGAAAACTTGTTCGGTCGCCGAAGCGCGTTTTTATGATCGTCGGACTCGGGATGGACCTCGCCGAAGTCGAGCGGTATCGCTTCGACGATGCCGCTCTCGCTTGGTTTCGGCGCAAGGTGTATACCGATGAAGAGTATCGGTACGCGATGCGCAAACGAAACTGGCCGGAACGGTTGGCCGGGTTCTTTGCCGCAAAGGAGGCGACACGCAAAGCCTTCGGTCATGCAATCCCTTGGCGGCTGGTCGGCGTTTCGCATGAACCCAGCGGAAAACCGATCATCCGACTGTACGAGCAAGCTGCTCGATTGATCTCCGCTCGGAGCATCACGACGATTCATGTGACCATCACCCATACCGCGTCCACCGCAGCGGCTGTCGTGATCTTGGAGCGCGAATGACCGCCGTTCTCACACCGCAACAGATGCGTGACGTTGATGCGGTTGCCATTGCGCAGGTGGGCGAGGTTACACTCATGCGCAACGCCGGGAAGGCGATTGCCGAAGCGGCGCGCCGGCGATCTGGCGGGTCGGGTCGCATAGTCGCATTTGCGGGCCCCGGAAACAACGGCGGCGATGCGTTTGGCGCGCTCGCGAACCTCCGGCCCGACCACGAGTGCTTCATCTACGCTGCTGGGTGCGCGAACCCATCACCGGCACGAACTGATGCAGAACAGATGGCGAGCGCAGCCGGAGTCACGATATTGCCGATGCCCCGGTCACAGGCGGAAGCAGCGCGCGCGCTCAGCGGCGCGGATTTGGCACTTGACGGCCTGTTCGGAACCGGGGCGCGGCTACCAATCTCCGATGCGTTCGTTCCGGTAGTCGCTGCGCTAAACGCCGGCGATGCGGACGTGATCGCAATCGATATTCCGAGCGGGGTCGATGCACTCACAGGAGGCGTAACTGAGCCGGCAGTACGCGCTGACGTGACGGTGACACTCGGCGCGCTGAAGCCCGGCCTGCTGCTTGGTCCCGCGCGCGACTGCGTCGGTGAGCTCTGGTGCGCGGATATCGGAATCCCGAACGCCCCTATTTCAGAGACGCAACCGCTCTTTGCGGCGCTCGACGACGATGCTTTTCTTGCACTGCTCCCAAAACGCGCAGATTCATCGGACAAGCGCAGCTCCGGCGCGCCGCTCATCATCGCGGGCTCCGAGCAGTTTACCGGCGCGGCGATCTTGTGCGCATACGCGGCGGCGCGGGCGGGTGCGGGTTACGTTACGGTGGCGACCGCGCAAGCGGCAGCTCCGATTCTGCGCGCGCACTTAGTCGAGCAGGTTGTTACTACGATTCGCACGGATGTTTCGGTTGGCGATGCGATCGATGCATTGGTCGCGACCGCCGGCCATGCAAGCTCGATCGGCATCGGCCCGGGGCTCGGCCTTGACGATCGCACCGGCGAGATTGTGCGCGGATTCTTGCGCGCCACCGATCTGCCGTTCGTGGCCGACGCCGGCGCGCTCTTTCATTTCTCCAAGCACCTCGATCTGCTCGATACTCCGCGCGCAGTCATTACGCCGCACGCCGGTGAGTTTGCGCGCTTAAGCGGAAAAGGCACACTTAAAGAGGGCGAGCGCGTCCAACGGTTGCGCGAGTTTGTCGATCGCACGCACTGCACGACCCTGCTGAAGGGGCGCTCGACGCTTGTATACGACGGAATCACTATGCATATCAACACAACCGGCACGCCGGCACTTGCGACCGCCGGAACCGGCGACGTGTTGACCGGCATCATCGCGACGCTGCTCTCGCAAGGATTGACGCCGGTTGATGCGGCGCGAGCCGGCGCATATTGGCACGGGCTTGCGGGCAAGCTGTGCGCGCGCAATCGCGCTGTCGGGGTTATCGCAGGTGACCTGCCGGATATGTTGGCATCCGCGATTCCCTTCGCGCAACCGCAAGCCGCGCTGCGACGAATTTTTTAGCCGGCGGCTCCTACGGAAATCGTGCGGCGAGAATCGCGATATCGTCGTGGCGGCGGCCTTCACAATAGACCTCCGTTCGCTCCAACAGCTTTTCGACAATCGTCTTTTCATTTTCGTGGCGATACTCGACCGCACACTCGATCAAGCGACCCATGCCGAAGAGCTCGCCGCCGGGGTTGCGCGCCTCAGTCACCCCATCGGTCGCAGAAACAAACAGCGTGCCCGCTTGCAGTTCGATGTGCCGCTGCTTAAAAAGATGGTGTAGGTCATCGAAGACGCCGATGATCGGCGCGGTCGGTTCGAGCACCTTAGAACTGCCGTCCGGATAGATGACAATCGCCGGCTCATGACCTCCCGATGCGTAGGTCATTAAACGGCGGCTGGGGTCGATCACGGCGAAGAAGACCGTCGCGAACGATTCAACGCCCTCAAAGGTGTTGTTTTCCAGATACAGCCGATCCATCGAACGAAGCACGCGTTCTGGAGTCAGCCCTTGCGAGCAATACGCGCGTAAGCCATATTTGATCAGTGCGGCGTGAACGGCGGCCTGAGTGCCCTTCCCTTCGATATCAGCGATTGAAAATGCGACCGAGTCGTTATCGAAGTGGTAGACATCGACGATATCGCCGCCGGCCTGCCCGGCTGCGAGTTTGTAGGTGACCGCGTACGAGACACCAGGAATATGCGCATCGGTTTGGGCGAACAAATGCTCTACCAACACCTGGGCTGCCTCGGAAGTAGTTACGAGCGAAGCGACTCTGACGTCGGCATCGCCGCCGCCGCGCGCGACCGGCGGCAGTTGTTCGGGGACCGTTCCGATTCCAGTACCGATTGAAGCTGGAAGCTTTTGCGTCATTGCGGCTCTTTTTCCCACTTTGCCTCCAGTCGGCCTTGCATCTACACACGGCATCAGGTACTAAACGCAATCCGCGGGCAGCCGGGCTCTGAAGTTTCGTTAAGTTTCCGCCTGTCGATCGATGGCGAGCGGATAGTTACTTCACTGCAAGAGCGATTTCAGCCCGGATTCGTCCAGGATTGCGATTCCGAGCTTCTCCGCCTTCGCAAGCTTGCTTCCCGGCTCTTCGCCGGCGACCACATAATTGGTCTTTTTGCTGACCGAAGCGGCCACTTTGCCGCCTGCTGCGCTTATCAGCGCACTCGCCTCTTCTCGGCTCATCTGCGGCAGCGTTCCGGTTAGGACGAAGGTCTTTCCGGTTAGCGGACCGGCTTGCCTCACCCGCTTTGGCGCGGTCATCGATACGCCAAATGCGCGCAAGCGTTCGATCATTGCGCGGTTTGCGGGCTGCTCGAAGAACAGCTGAACGCTAGCGGCGACTTCCGGCCCGATACCGTCGCTGCGTTTGAGTTCTTCGAGGCTGGCTGCCCCGATTGCATCGATCGCTCCGAAATCATCTGCCAATATCTGGGCGGTCTGCGAACCGACAAACCGAATGCCCAGACCGACCAACAATCGCACAAGGCCGCGCTGTTTGCTCCTTTCGACCGCCGCCAAGAGATTTTCGATCGTCTTGGCGCCGGTTCGCGGAACGCGTTCCAGCTTCTCGGTGGTAAGTGCGTAGATATCGGAGATGTCGCGTACCAGATCCAACTCGGTCAGCACGCTTGCCATAACCTCGCCGATGCCCTCGATATCCATTGCGCCGCGCGAACAGAAGTGCCGCACGCGCTCGAATACCTGCGCCGGGCAGGCGGCGTTCGTGCAGCGCGACATTGCCTCCCCTTCAGGATGATCGACCGCGCTGCCGCAGACCGGGCACTCTTTCGGTATCACGAAGATCGGAGGATCACCGGCGCGTTCGGTTAGGACCGGGCCGACAACGCGTGGAATAACGTCTCCTGCACGTAAAACGACAACCGTATCGCCGACTCGAATATCGTTTACGCGAATGTATTCCTGATTGTGCAATGTCGCATTTCGCACCGTTACACCGCCGATCTGCACCGGTTCGAGCACCGCATTGGGATTGAGTGAACCGGTTCGTCCCACATTTATCGTAATTGCGATCAGTTTAGTGCGCGCTTCGCGAGCCTTAAACTTGTATGCGATGGCCCAGCGAGGGTCTTTGCCGACAGTCCCCAAGCGAGCTTGTACGGCGAGGTCGTCAACCTTCACAACGACACCGTCGATCTCGTAATCGAGCTCTTCACGATGCGCTTCCCAATGCTCGCAGTACGCGATGACCTCCTCGATCGTTGCACGTTGCCTGACATTTGGGTTTACCGGAAAGCCGCACGCGGCCAACAGTTCCAGCGCTTCATGCTGCGTGGCAATCTTCCGGCTATCTTGAAGGGGCGCAATCTCACCGATCGCATAGGCAAAAAATGAAAGCCGCCGCGCAGCCGTAAGTTTTGGGTCGAGCTGTCGAATTGCACCGGCGGCCGCATTGCGAGGATTTGCGAATGCAGGCAGGCCATCACGTTCACGCCCGCGGTTGAATCGCTCGAAGTCGCTCTTACGCAGGTAGGCTTCGCCTCGCGCTTCAAGCAGCTGAGGCACATGCTCGCCGCGCAGACGCAGTGGGACCGCCTGAAGCGTTCGCAGGTTGGCGGTCACATCCTCACCGATTCGGCCGTCGCCGCGTGTACCGCCGCGCAACAGCTTGCCGCTCTCGTAGTGAAGCACAACTGCGAGTCCGTCGATCTTTAATTCCACCTCGAAGCCGACCGCCGTGCCGGCGAGTTTGCGCACCCGTTCGTCAAATGCGCGCAGTTCATCCGCTCCGAACGCATTGGCGAGGCTGAGCATCGGCCGACTATGCTCAAACGGCGGAAACTTCTGGGATGCGACTGCGCCGACGCGCTGGGTGGGTGATTCCGGCTTTACGAGTTCGGGATAGGCCGTCTCCAAGTCGATGAGTTCTCGCAGCAATGCGTCGTATTGCGCATCGGGAATCTGCGGGTCGTCGAGAACGTGATAACGATGGTTCGCATCGTCGATCCGCGCTCGCAGCGATGCCGCTTGCGCGGCCGGCTTATCGGCGTCTTTTGGAATCGCTGACTACCTGCACCGGATACCCGTCCGGATCGCTGATAATTGCAACCCGGCCAAACGGCTCATCGTAGGGATCCTGAAAAATCGGTACGGCAAGCGTGCGCGCATCGGCGACGAACTTATCGACGTTCTCGACCGTGAATCCGAGCTGCAGCGAACCCGGGCGCACGGCCAGCAGATCGCTCTTCGGATGCAATCCGAGCGAGGTTCCATCGCCTAAATCGAAGTCGATCCAATGCGGCGCATTATCCGCCTTGATCTTAAGCCCCAAAACATCACGATAAAAATCGCGCGAGCGCCCCAGATCGGCGCAGACCAGCATCGCTACGGTAAACTTTGACACACAATTATGCTTCGACGGCGATTCGTCCACTCTTCGCGAGATCGTCGAGCGCCAGGCGATTCTCGTTTTGCAGCAGTTCCATTGCAGCCTCATTTGGAACGTGATGACCGACTGCGCGCTGATCTCCGAGAACCGGTAGCAGATACTGGCCGGTGTACGAATTCGGGTTGCGCGAAAGCTCCTCCGGGGTGCCGATTCCGACGACCGTTCCGCCTCGGTCGCCGCCCTCGGGGCCCAAGTCGATCACGTAGTCGGCTGTTTTAATGACGTCCAAATTATGCTCGATCACCAGCACCGTATTGCCGGTCTTTACCAAACGCTGCAGCACCTCCAGCAATTTGTGAATATCGGCAAAATGCAGCCCGGTCGTCGGTTCGTCCAGCACATAGAAGGTTCGGCCGGTCGAGCGCCGCGAGAGTTCGGTTGCCAGTTTCACGCGCTGCGCTTCGCCGCCCGAAAGGGTGGTCGCAGGCTGGCCCATTTTGATGTACCCAAGCCCGACGTCGCAGATCGTCTTCAGCTTGTTGTGAATTCGCGGAATCGCCGAGAAGAACTCGGTTGCTTCATCGACGCGCATCTCCAGCACATCCGAGATCGTCTTGTTTTTGTATTTAACCTCAAGCGTTTGCGCGTTGTAACGCTTGCCTTTGCAGACCTCGCACGGCACGTAGACATCCGGCAGAAAGTGCATCTCGATTTTGATGATGCCGTCGCCCTGACAGGCTTCGCATCGGCCGCCCTTGACGTTAAACGAGAAGCGGCCCTGCTTGTAGCCGCGAATCTTGGCGTCTGGAACCATCGAAAATAACTCACGCACATGATCGAATGTGCCGGTGTAGGTTGCCGGATTGCTGCGAGGTGTCCGCCCGATCGGGGACTGATCGATTACAACCATCTTATCGAGCGCGGCGGCGCCCTTCACCGTACCGTATGTTCCACCCGCCCGCTGACCGTGCAGATGCTGGTTGAGCGCTTTTACCAGCACTTCATTCACCATGCTGGATTTGCCGCTGCCGCTCACACCGGTAACGCAGCAAAATGTACCGATCGGAATATCGACATCGATGTTTTGCAGATTGTTGGCATTCGCATTCTTGAGCTGCAGCCATGAACGCGGTTTGCGTCGATGCGTGGGAATCGGAATGAAAAGTCGCCCGCAGAGATACGCCGCGGTGAGCGAACGCGGATTCTCGAGCACCGCGTCGAGCGTTCCGACGGTAAGGACTTCGCCGCCCTCCAAACCTGCGCCGGGTCCGATATCGACAATAACGTCGGCCATCCGCATCGTGTCTTCGTCGTGTTCGATAACGATAAGGGTGTTGCCTAAATCACGCAGCGTTTTCAAGGTGGCCAACAGCCGATCGTTATCGCGCTGATGCAGACCAATTGAGGGTTCGTCCAAAATATACAACACGCCGACCAGCGAACTGCCGATCTGGGTCGCAAGCCGAATCCGCTGCGATTCACCGCCCGAGAGCGTCGTCGCTGAACGCCCGAGCGTGAGGTAATTCAACCCAACGTTCGTCAAAAACCCAAGCCGCGCTCGAATCTCTTTAAGGATTTGATTGGCGATCAGCTCCTCGCGCGGCGTCGGCTTCAGCGCATTGATAAACGCCTCGGCTTTTTCGATCGAAAGGCTCGTCAGCTTGCTGATATTTTCACCGCCGACCGTCACCGCGAGCGCCTCCGGCTTTAGGCGTGCGCCTTTACACTGCGGACAGATCGACGCCGACATGTACTTTTCGATTTCTTCCTTAACGTAGTCGCTGCTGGTCTCGGTGTACCGACGCTGCAGATTGTTCACCACCCCTTCAAAGGTGGTCTTGTACTCCCAAATCTTGCCGGTGCGGGTTTCGTATGCAAAGTTCTGCTCGCGTTCGGTGCCGTAAAGCACCATGTCGAGCACATCCTCGGGAAGCTTCTCAATCGGCGTCGACATCTTGACCCGGCGGCTGCGCAGCACGCGCTCGAGCTGCTGCAGATAATACGGATTCATCGACGGATACTTGCCGCCGCCGAGCGATTTGCTCCACGGAACAATTGCCCCGTCGTCGATTGACTTGGTGCGATCGGGAATCACCTTATCCGGATCGATCTCGATCTTCTCTCCCAGGCCGGTGCAGCCGGGGCATGCGCCGTACGGTGAGTTGAAGGAAAACAGTCGCGGCGCCAACTCTTCAAACGAGAGTCCGCAGTAAACGCACGCAAAGGCTTCGCTAAACGTCAATTCACGCGATTGCTTCGCCGTCGGGTCCTCAACCAGCGCGCCGACGATACCGGTCGATAGGCGCAGCGTGGTTTCAATCGAGTCGGTCAGCCGCTTGCGAATATCCGCTTTCATTACCAAACGATCGACGATTACTTCAATTGTATGCTTGCGCTTCTTATCGAGCACGATCTTCTCGCGCAGCTCCTTGGTCTCGCCGTCAACGCGGACGCGCGCAAAGCCCTCCTTTGCCAACTCTTCGAAGAGTTTCGCGTACTCGCCCTTGCGCCCGCGAACCATCGGAGCTAGCAGCTGAATGCGCGAACCTTCGGGCAGATCCATGATCGAATCGACAATTTGCTCGCTGCTCTGCGTGCTGATTTCGCGGCCGCAATTATAACAGTGCGGAATACCGACGCGCGCATACAGCAGGCGCAGATAATCGTAGATCTCGGTTACGGTGCCAACCGTGGAACGCGGGTTCTTGGAGGTCGATTTCTGGTCGATCGAGATCGCCGGTGATAAGCCCTCGATGTAATCGACATCAGGCTTCTCCATCTGACCTAAAAACTGGCGTGCGTACGATGAGAGCGACTCGACGTAGCGACGTTGGCCTTCGGCGTAGATCGTATCGAACGCAAGCGACGACTTGCCCGAGCCGCTCAGACCGGTCACCACGATCAGCTGATTGCGCGGCAGGACCAGATCAATGTTCTTGAGGTTATGCTCGCGCGCGCCCTTGATAATAATGGAGTCAAGCCCGCGGGGCTTGGCTCCATTACTCGGTTTTTGGGCCGATTGGATTGCCATACGGCCTCTTAGAACCGCCTTTTTTAGGGTTGGTTTCCTGGAGCGATTGGCCTGTCGGCCAATCCGCGGTGATCTCGGACGGACGCCCCCGACACGCTAGGCAAGAGGGGCATCCGCCGGCGGGGGCGGCGTGGTCGCAAACGCGTAGCCGTCAATCAAGTGATTGCTTCTGCGCTTCGCTAGGCGTAGGCACGCCCCTTCGCGCTTAGAAGCGGACGCGTAGTGAGCGTAGGCCGAGGGCGGGGATGCTTGTCTGCAGGGATTCGGCTTCGATATCGGCCGGGGCGCCGATCGGGCGTTCGAGCGCATCGACGGTGGTGACTTCGCGCATTCGACCGGCGCATCGAATGCGGATTTGGCCTCCGATTCCGTCGCACTCTCGGAGTCGCAGGATTACGCCGTCGCCGTCCTGCGCCGGTTTGCAGGCGACGACCAGAACACCAACGGTTTCCGATGAAAATAATCGCACGCGTGGTTCGTGTGCAAACGCGATCCACGCGCGCTCGATGTCGCTGATCCTCGTTTGCACGAATGGCATAAACGCATACGCGAAACGCTGCTCGTCGATATCCGCATTCGGATCGGGCCAGGTGGTTGCACGTAAGAGCGAGTGCCCGAGATGCAGCCCGCCTTTCGGGAGACTGCGCCCGCTCCAGCCATAGGTGTCGCGCGCCAGGATGGCGAGGCCCGCCCCGTTCTGGTTTCGCGCGAGCGCGAAACGCTGGCCGGGAACTTCGAACTTCGCGCGCTCTTGCGCAGTTTGCGCTCGGCTGGAACGATCAATCGTTCCGTGCGGTGTTCCATAAGTAACGTGCTCCGCTTGCAACGGCAGCCAGCTCTCCAGCCGCAGCAGCTTGCGACGCTCGCGCCAATTTACCGCAAGCTCAACGCGCACGAACGGCTCGTTCATCAGCAGCTCAATCTGCATCCCAGCAGTCGAGCGTCCGATCCGAAACGGAATCTCCAGGCGGCCGTCACGCACCGTCGGTGATCCGGGCAAACCGCCGCGCAGCGATCGCTGATAACCGTCATCGATATTCCAAGCTTCCCACTTCGCGGGGCGATCCTTGTAGAGCGCGAGCAGATTCGCATTCGTCGCCACATTTGGGCCGCTTTCGGCGGCAAGTTCAACAATGGCGCCGCTCGGTTTGACGACGACGCGCACGTGCGCATTTTCAAAGACGAAGTTGCCGCGGTCGTCAATCTGCGGTTCGACCGGCTCGACCGTTTGCGTGCGGCTGCGCGTCCGCGGCAATGCAGCCGCGGCTCCCGTCAGCACTGATGCAACAATCTCGCCGGCACCGTCATACTCGCTTCGTGCATCCCGAGAGACTTCTGCGATTGATGTCCCGGGAAGCACGTCGTGAAACTGATTGCGCAGGACGATCTCCCAAGCGGCGTTTAAACGCGACCTAAAATCGGCGAGCAGCATTGCAGGAGCGCGAACCGCAACGCACCAGCAAACCAGCTCTTCGGCTTCGATAAGCGCGCGTTCCAGCAGCGCGTTACCGCTCTTGAGATCGTGATGTGTGGTGTAAACGCCACGATGATATTCGAGATAGAGTTCGTCGCTGTGTACGGGCAAGTCGCCGCTTCGATGTGCCACCGTGTCGAACCACTCGTCAACGTGGCTCCAGTATCCGGCATCGCGGCCCGCCTCCAACATCGCCGGAGTCACCCCGCCGCCGCCGTCGCCGTAGCCCGCAATCAGCGGTTCCTCGCGCTCGACCGCCGCGGCGATCCGCCGTGAATCGATCCCACCGTCGTACGACTTTATCAGTGCTGCCGTTACCTCACTTCCGTCCGGCGCTTTCCACCTGAACTGCCGATAGGGGAACTCAGTCGTGTCGTTCCACTCCAGCTTCGTGGTTGCGAAATATTCGATGCCCGCATTTCGAAGCAGCATCGGCAACGTGTTGGCGAAACCAAAGCTATCCGGAAGCCACGCGACTCGCGGCGTGGTGCCAAACGTGTCGCGGCAGTATTCGTAGCCGAACAGTAACTGTCGCAGCAGCGATTCACCCGATGGGAGATTGCAGTCCGGCTCTACCCACATCGCCGCGATAGTGGGATCAAATCGGCGCGGCCGAACATGCGTTAACAACCGCGCAAAAAACTCCGGGTCGGCATCCTGCACAAATCGATACAGCTGCGGCTGACTCTGCGAAAAGATGAACGAGGGATCGCGGTCCAACAGGTCGAGCGCGATCGCGAATGTGCGAAGCGCCTTGCGCTGCGCCTGTTCGTACGTCCACAACCACGCGACATCAAGATGGCTGTGCCCAATGAGCGGCACACCCTTCGATGGCGCCCTTCGACTACGGTTTTGTCCTCCCGACAAAACCTGCTCAGGGTGACAGATCATAATCGCTTGCGCCTCCCTGTCACCCTGAGCAGGGGGAGCCGAAAGGCGAGCCTGTAGTCGAAGGGCGGGTGCCGGATGGGAAAGTGCATTGAGTAGCCACCACTGCAGGCCGCCGCCCGACGGCAGGCCGTTTGTCGGCAACGAGCGCGTTTCAACTTCAAGCGTCAACTCGCGTGTGTTAGCAGACGCTGGAATATCGACGGAGGTGTGCTCACGGTCAAAAGCCCCGCAGACATTCCCATCGACGCGCAGCAGCGCACCGGTTCTCGTCCGATACTCTAGGGTGACCGGCTGAACGCTCGGAGTAAGAGCAACTCGCAAGACCGTAAAGCCGTCGCGATCCTCAGAACGGGTGAGCGGTAGGCGCATTAGATGCGCGCGCTATTTCGACGGGATTCGGTGCGCGATTATCGACACCACCGACATCGCCGGTCGGCGCAGCTTCTTCCTCTTATTCATGTCGACGCTCAGCTTTCGACGAGTTCTTTGAGCGCGTGCTCGAATATTTTTGGCGCTTTGCCTTGGAATAATATCGACTCGTTACCGCCGATATGGCGGCGAATCTCGAGCAGTTCGTCGCGTAACGCGGCCGCCTTCTCGAACTCGAGGTTTGCGGAAAGTTCGCGCATCTTCTTTTCAAGCTCGGCCGCCATCATCAGCGC
>JALYVT010000203.1 GCA_030853105.1 Vulcanimicrobiota bacterium | reverse complement strand
GTGTAAGGGCGATTCGCACGGTATCGGCGTCCGTCTGACGTGCTCGTATCGAGAGAACCGGCTCGGCCTGGGCTCCTTGCGGCGGCGCGCCTTGTAACCTAGCGCCGTGAATATCAACCCAAAAACGATTGTCGGGCTCGCCTAAGCGGTGCCACTCATAGGTCGCATTACCGGTTATCGCGATGCTGACGTTCGCGCCGTTCGCGCTGGTTGAGGCTTGGACGCCGGTGATCGGAGCCAATTGCGTCGGCGCGGCTGCCTGAGATTGGGTTGCCGATGGCTCGGGCGTGGGCGCGGAAGTCGCGACCGCGACGGGTGCAGAGTTCGGTGCAAGATCGCGACTGCCGGAGAACCCAATCGAGAACCCGCGCTCGGTTGTGCGAGGCGCGTCGTGCGATCCGCCGGCGGCGAGAAATAGCGTGAGGATCGTTTTCGGACTGCGTACCGTACCGACGGTTTCAACTCCGATTGCGCGCAAGCCAGCGGCGCTCACTCCGCGAGAGCGCTCGAGTGTGCTGCCGACGCCGTCGAATTCAACGACTAGTTTTTCGGGTGAATCTGATATCTGACGAAGCTTCAAAGGTACCGCCGCTACGGCACTGAGTGTCGCGCGCCCACCCGAGCTCTTAACACTTATCTTGGAAAGCTGCGGTTGCAAAACGATAGTTTCATCGTCGCGTTTAGGCTCCAGTGAGAGCGCCCGCAGCAGTTCGTAAAACGGGATATAGGCTTGGCCGTTCTGCATAAACGGCGCAAATGCGGCGCTCGAGGTAATCGGACCCACGTCATATCGGGTGTCGCCGAGCGCGAAACTGATCACCGTCGGCTGCGCGGTTGTTATTAAGACATATCGCTCGCCGCTCTGCCAGGTAACGTACGCGCCGAGTTCATTGAGCAGCTCTTTGAGCGCGGGGTCGTTGATAGAAACCGCGTAATCATTGCGCTGCGCAATCGCTTGCGCAATCGGAACTCGACGACCTGAAAACCAAAATGCGGGTTGACCACTCTGCGCTGCGCTTGCGCCATGCGGAAAAACCGCGATTAGCCCAAACGCATAGACGAACGCTAGGCTAAAAATCTGAACGGTGTAGCGGCGTATCCAGTTCAAGATGTCCCCCTGGCAGGCTGTCGATGCGCTTCCCATCGATGCGAACGGCAACTGCATCGATGCCGGGCAGCGCGGTAAGCGTCCAAACCAATGCCTTAAATTCGCCGGTCTCGCCGAACGAGCCGGTCTGGGTCTTTACTTCGGCTGAGAGATCGACGGTGACGGTCGATGCGGTAACGTTGATTGAAAGCACATGGGTTCCAACCGGAAAGCGTACCGCCTGCGTGGTGCTCGGCGGTCCCGCTATCGCTTGGGTTGCGCTGTAGAGTGCAGCGTTGTGCAGATGCTCGGCGGCTGATTCACCTTTAGCTTGCGGACGCATTGAGACCGGCCACGGCACTTCGGTTTTCCCGTCGGTTGCACTGGTGTAAAACACCGTAATTTGATCGCCGATCGGACTGCTCTGATGTTTCGCGAGATAGAACCATGATCCGGCGGCAACCACGACCAGCAGACCAATCAGAAAGAAAACCCGCGAACTTCTCACGGAAAGCAGGCTTCGCCGCCCACGGACATGATACCCCCGACTATGCAACGATTACGCCCAATCTCGCTTGGCCTGCTCGGCGCATTTTTCATCGCCGCAGGTCTACTTCATTTCTTAAAACTGCCGACCTATGCGCGAATCGTTCCGCCGTGGCTGCCAATGCACGTTCTGCTCGTACAGATCAGCGGTGCAGTTGAGATTGCCGGCGGTTTGGGTGCGTGGTTGCCGATTACCCGCAGGGTCTCGGGCATCGGGCTCATCGCGCTTTTGATCGCGGTCTTTCCGGCAAACATCTTCATGGCAATGCACGCGGCGGCATTTTCGGATATCGCTGGGCCGACGGCGCTGTGGCTGCGATTGCCGCTTCAATTTGTCGCAATCGCTTGGGTGTGGTGGACATGCTTGCTGCGCTAAGTCTGCTAGCGCTCTTCCTCTGCGTGTGGATCGTGATACCCGGTCCAACCCTTGCACTGTTCGCGTTAAGCGTCGGGGCAATCGAGGTCTCGCCGCTGCTTGCGCTCGGCGATGCTCTCATACTTGTCTGGGCCGCATGTTCGCGTCGTGGATTGCAACGAAACATCGCTCTGTCTGCGAGCGCAATCGCACTGTCACTGGCAGTAGTTCCGACAGTCGCGTACATTTTCGCAAGCCCGCACGTGCCGATTGGTCAACTGCTTGCGCCGATGCGCGCGACCGGTATCGTGCGCACGGCTTTAACCGATCCGAATGTCATCGTCTTTCACCCGCAACGCACGGGTGTCTACGCCGTCGTAATCGCGATTTACGGCGGAGCTTGGCAGCGGGGGAGCCCGGGCAACGATGCGGCGTTGAACGCATTCATCGCCTCGCGGGGGTACGTCGTGTTCGCTATCGACTACCGGCATGCGCCGGCTGCGCGTTTTCCGGCGCAACTTGATGATGTCGACGCCGCATCCCGGTGGGTCAGTTTGCATGCCCGAGATTACAACGGGGATCGCACGCGCATCGTGCTGCTCGGTCATTCATCGGGCGCGCAACTCGCATTCTTGCTTGCCGCTCGGCACCCGAATGCATTTCGCGGGGTCATCACCTATGAAAGCCCGGTCGATCTGCGCATGGGCTACCTGTATCCATCGCAACCCGATGTAATTAATGCGCGACGGATCATCTCCGATCTCTGCGGCGGCCCGCCCGATGAGCGCCCAGGGTGCTACCGTCATGCCTCCCCGCTCGAAAATGTTCACTCGCATTTTCCACCGCTGCTCATGATCGCCGGTAGACGCGACCACGTCGTTGTTGCAAGTTACGAATACAAACTTCGAAACCGATTGCGCGCCGCAGGCGACCGCGTCGAGTATCTTGAGCTACCGTGGGCGGACCATGCCTTTGAGACTGTCTTCAACGGACTGAACAACCACGTCGCGATGTGGTATCTGCTGGCTTTTTTAGAAGAGGCCGACGGCGTGCATGCCGAGATAGGCCGTCAGCATAACTAAGACCAGTCCGATTACGCTTAGCGTTAGCGGAACTGCGCCGTTCCCGCTGCGCTGCGTCAATCGTCGGGCGATCATGTAAGCAGCCAGCGCCAAGAGCGCACCGAGAATATGGATGAAGATGACTGGGGGCAACGGCCGGATCAGCCCGGCTGCGATAATGCCAATCAGAATCTGGATACCGAGCACGACCGCCATAACTCGGCGCCCCATCTGGCTCCAACTGAAGACGGCCGCGCACAGCACGACTAAAAATGCGATCCCATAGTGAATCTCTAAAATCATAATCCAGTGCTTCGCGCCGCATAAAAAAAGCCCGCCGTGAGGCGGGCTTTTCTAGAACCGGTTACCGATTAACGGTAGCTGGGTTTGCTGGCGAAGCAGTCGCGGCAATACACCGGCTTGTCGCCACGCGGCTGGAACGGAACTTCGGCAACGCCGCCGCATTGGCTGCAGGTTGCTTTGAACATTTCGCGAGCGCGGTCTCCGCCACGGCCGCCACCGCCGCCGCCCTGTGATTGGGCCTTGCGGGCTGCGCGGCAATCCGTGCAGCGATTCGGCTTATTTTGGAAGCCTTTCATCGCATAAAATTCTTGTTCGCCTGAGGTGAATGTGAACTCGCGTCCACAGTCAACGCAATTGAGTTTTTCGTCTACGTACACTAACGGTACTCCTTAAATATTGGGTGTTTGGATCCGATGACTCGCCAAGTACTAAGTGTAACCGTGCGTACTTCGAAACCCTAGGTGCCCACCC
>JALYVT010000043.1 GCA_030853105.1 Vulcanimicrobiota bacterium | reverse complement strand
GGCGGTTGGCGTCGGTGGCGTCATGTTCTCGAATTGTACGTCAAACGCGTGCGAAAGCGAAGCGATTAAGGGCGGTTTGGCTTCCGCCAGGCTTATCGCTCGACCGGCCTCCTTCGAGAGCGAGGTGATTCCGCGGTCCGGCAGACCGCAGGGAGTAATGAGCCGATCGTACGACAGATCGGTGCAGACGTTGAGCGCAATTCCGTGCAGCGAGGTCATCTTTTGAACCGCCAAGCCGACCGCACATATCTGGTTGGCGCCGACCCAAACGCCCGCATGTTCGCGCCATCGCTCGGCTTTAATATTGAAAGTCGCGCACGTTTGGATTACTGCACCTTCCAGGGCGCGCACCAGCGGCACAACTTCACGAAACCGAGCCAGTCTTCGAATCGGGTATATGACCAGCTGACCAGGCCCGTGATAGGTGACGTCACCCCCGCGTTCGATTTCAACAACATCGATTCCGCGCGCGGCCAATATTTCGCGCGAAAGCAGCACATTGGCTGATTTTGCTTGTCGGCCGAGGGTGACGACTGCGGGATGTTCGACAACGATCCAAGTCTCCGGCTCGATTCCCTCGCGTACTCGCTGATGCAGCGAGTGCTGAAGCGCAAGCACCGAGCGATAATCACACGTACCAAGATCGAGAAGCCGCGCGCTGCTCATGGGTTATTTCGCGGCAGCACCCACTGCTTGGGCCGGCGACTTCGGTTTAGGATTGATGATATGAATTGCCTTACCGTGCGCAGCTTCGGCTGCGTCCATAATTCCCTCGGTCAAGGTTGGATGCGGGTGAATCGAAAGCCCAATATCTTCCATCGTCGCGCCCATCTCCAGCGCGATCACACCCTCACCGATTAACGACTCAGCTTGCGGAGCTACGATGTGCATGCCCAGCAAGAGATCGCTCTTTGCATCGCCGATCAATTTGATCACGCCGTCGCTTTCGTTCATCGTACGCGCGCGGCCGCTCGCCGCCAGTGGAAACTTGCCGATTCTCAAGCTGTATCCGGCGGCCTTGGCCTCATCTTCAGAGAGGCCGACCGTGGCAACTTCCGGATCGGTGTAAACGCAATTCGGAATCGCCACCGGATCGAACGCCGCTGACTTGTTGCCGCCGATAACTTCGGCGGCGATAACGCCTTCTTTCATGCCCTTGTGCGCGAGCATCGGCGCGCCGGTTATGTCGCCGACCGCAAAGATATTTGCCACCTTGGTACGACGCTGCGCATCCACATCGATGAAGCCCTTATCGTTTACTTTGAGATTGGCGGCATCCAGATTGAGCCCGTCGGTAACCGGACGTCGGCCGACCGCTACCAAGACCATCTCAAACTCGCGGCTTTCGTCTTTGTTGTTGGTGCCCTCGCCGCTGAAACCGACCTTGACCGATTTGCCGTCGCGTTTGACCGCGCTGACTTTGGTGTTGAGCATGAACTCGACGCCTTGTTTTTTCAAGATGCGCCCGAGCGTTTTGCTGATCTCTAAATCGGTTCCGGTAAGCAGCTGTGGCATGGCTTCGATGACCAGCACCTTCGCGCCCATGCGCGTGTAAACCGTTGCGAATTCAAGTCCGATGACACCCCCGCCGATAATCAGCATCGTCTTCGGAATACGCTTCATCTGCACCGCGTCATCGGAGTTGATGATGTACTCGCCGTCGTGCGGCCACGCCTTGATATCGACCGGCGCGCTGCCGGTTGCGATCACGACGTCGGTGGTTTTAATCGTGTCGCTGTCGCCGCCTTTCTTCTTAACAACGATCTCCGTCGGTGATTTGAATGCGGCTTCACCGTAGATGAACTGCACATTGTTAGCTTTGAACAACGTAGCAACGCCGCCGACGTTGGATTTGACGACCTCGCTCTTAAACTTTGCGACGCCTTCGCGATCGACTTGCGCCTGCGGAACTTTTATTCCGATCGCATCAGCGTGATTGATATGGCGAATAACCTCGCCGACATGCAGGAGCGCCTTCGTCGGAATGCAGCCCCAATTTAGGCAGACTCCGCCGACCTCATCGCGATCGATGCAGATAACTTTTTTACCCAACTGACCAAGCCGGATGGCGGCATGATACCCGCCCGGACCCGCACCGATAACGACCGCGTCAACCTGATGTTCCGCCACAAATAACTCCTTTGAAAAAGCGATGCACAGAGCGCATCGCTTGGCACTGCGGAACGCTTTCGACACGATGGGTCGAAATCGTTTCTACGCGACCCGCCCAAACCGCGCGGGCGGGTCCCCAAGAAGTCATGCGGGAATGCGCAAGTAATGGCTAAAATTGGATGGGCGAGCGTGCTGCGGCAACTCGATCGCGACTCGATCGTGCCGCTCTACCGCCAGATTTACGAAGGGCTGCGCGAATCAATCCTAACCGGGACATTGCCGGAGTCAACGCGGCTTCCGCCCGAGCGCGCTCTGGCTGAGCGGCTGCAGGTGAACCGCAGCACCATCGTACGGGCGTACCGGGAACTTGTTGGCGATGGACTGATCGAGCAGAAGGTCGGCTCGGGTTCGAGGGTCGTTCCGGCTCTGCGGGCCGGGCAGCCCGAGCGCTCGGCGGCGGTCCCCTGGTGGGTGACGCTTCCGCCTTGGCGCGTCGGCGAGTTCCCGATGGTCTTAGGTGAGCTGGCTGCGAAGCACGAGGACGGCCGGATCTCGTTCATCCAGGGGGTCGCGCCCGACCAGCCGACACCGTTGCCGGCGCTGGCGGCGGCGTTCGAACGGGTCGCTTCCGATCCTCGGATGGTGCTCTCGTACGGCGATTCGGAGGGCTACGGGCCGCTGCGCGAAGCGATTGCCGAGCGTATGACCCGGCGCGGCGCCCAGACGCAGAGCGAGGACATCATCGTCCTTACCGGCTCGACCCAGGGAATTATGATCGTGGCGCAGAGTTTGGCCGAAGCCGGCGACGAGATCATCGTCGAGGCCCCGAGCTATCCGGGCGCCCTTCAAGTCTTTCAAATTTGCGGACTGCGCGCGATTCCGGTTCCGGTCGATGACGACGGGATGCGCGTCGATCATGTCGAGGCGATTCTGCGAACTCGGCGGCCGCGCTTCATCTACACGATGCCCGCGCTGCACAATCCGACCAACGCGACGATGAACCCGGATCGGCGCGAGCGGCTTGTTACCCTCGCCAAACGCGCCGGGATTCCGATCATCGAAGATGACCCGTACGGTGAGCTGGCGGTTTCGGCGTCGGCGCCGCTGGTGGCACACGCGCCGGATTACGTGGTGTACTTGAGCACCTTCAGCAAAACGATTGCCCCGTCTCTGCGGGTCGGCTGGCTACGCGCGCCGCGCCGAATACACGATCGCTTACTGCTGCGCAAACAAGCGCAGGACATGGCAACCAGCCTCTTTGCGCAAGCCGCCATCTGCGACTACCTGAGTCGGGATTACGACAAACACATTTCGCAGCTGCGCGAAGAGCTCTACGTGCGCCGCACAATTGCCGATGAGGCGATTGCGAAGTATTGGCCGCGTTCAATCCGCTGCTCGAAGGGCGGAGGCGGGTTCTATCTTTGGGCAACAACGCCGCGAGAGCTGCGGGCGCGCCCGCTGCTCGATGCCGCTGAACGGTTCGGCGCTTCATTTTTGTTTGGAGAAGCATTCTACGCAAACTCCGGCGGCGATCACAATTTCCGACTTGCATTAACGGCTGTCTCCCGCGATGAGATCCCCGAAGGTATTAGGCGCATCGGTCAAGGGATCGGCTGGATTCGAGAGACGGCAGCATCGGGCGCGTGACCAACCTCCAAGCAGCCCTTATGGCGTGGTATAAAGCGCATGGTCGCGCAAATTTGCCGTGGCGAACGACGCGCAATCCGTACTATACGCTGGTGAGTGAGTTTATGCTGCAGCAGACGCAAGTCGATCGCGTGCTGCCCAAGTTCGCAGAGTTCGTCGAGCGCCTGCCAACTTTCGATACGTTAGCGTCCGCTGGAACCGCAGACGTATTGCGGCTTTGGAAAGGACTCGGCTATAACTCCCGGGCGCTGCGGCTCAAACAGATTGCGGACGCGGTCGTGCAGCGCTATGGCGGCAAGCTGCCGAGTGAAATCGCCGATCTGCGCGCGCTGCCGGGAATCGGCGACTACACGGCGGCCGCAATCCGCGCGTTTGCATTCGACTGCGACGACGCAGCGATCGATACGAATGTGCGCCGAGTTGCTCATCGCGTTCTGCACGGGGTTGAATATCCGCCAAAGGTCAGCGCGTCGATGCTGGATGCCGACGCTCGCGACTTGGTTCCGAAAGGATTAGGGCACGATTGGAACTCGGCGATGATGGACTTAGGCGCGAGCATTTGCACCGCGCGAGCGCCGAAGTGCTCAATCTGTCCGCTGAACAAGATATGCAAGGCCGCGCCGCTTGAGGCCGTCGTGCTGGATGCGCTGCGCAAAAAGCACCGGCGCAGACGTTCGCCGCAAGAGGCGATTCAATTTGAGAAGAGCACCCGCTTCGCACGCGGGCGTATCGTAGATCGACTTCGCGAGCTTGCGCCCGGACAGATGATCTCGCTGCTGGACTTGCACCGCGACATTGCACCGCGGGTATGCGACCGTACCCCAGGCGAAATCGCCGGAATTTCGCGCACACTCGAACGCGACGGTTTGGTGCGCGTGCAAGACGGCCGCTTTG
This sequence comes from Vulcanimicrobiota bacterium, assembly GCA_030853105.1. Classification (GTDB taxonomy): domain Bacteria; phylum Vulcanimicrobiota; class Vulcanimicrobiia; order Vulcanimicrobiales; family Vulcanimicrobiaceae; genus JALYVT01. The sequence continues at coordinate 9,245 of JALYVT010000043.1, read as the reverse complement.
CCCTCGCCGATTGAAAGGCGTATAACATGACTATCCCGTTTCCGAAAAAACGAGTGAGCAAACCGATTGCCTTGCGCGAACTCGAAATACTGGCGCAAATGCATCCAGCCGCAGTTACCGCGCTCGAATACACAAACCCGTTTGAGTTGCTGATCGCTGTGATCCTCTCGGCCCAATGCACGGATGCCCGCGTCAACCTAACAACGCCGGCGCTCTTCAAGAGGTACCCGAACGCGAGTAGACTCGCCAAGGCACGCCAAGAAGATGTCGAACAGATTATCAAATCATGCGGCTTCTTCCGCATGAAAACCAAGAACATCATCAGCGCCGCCGCGGGCCTGGTCGAAAAGCACAACGGTGAAGTTCCGGCAACCCGCGAGGACCTGGAAGCGCTCGCAGGCGTCGGGCGCAAGACCGCAAGCGTGGTACTCTCGGTAGCGTTTAAAGACGCCGCCTTCGCGGTCGATACGCATGTGTTCCGAGTCGCGCATCGGCTTGGATTGACTTTGGGAACAACGCCCAAAGCCGTAGAAGACGACGTGACGAAGTTGGTGCCGCGCGAAAACTGGCGACATGCTCACCATTGGCTGATCCTGCATGGCCGGCAAGTATGCAAAGCGCCGACCCCGCTCTGCGGAATATGCTCGCTCAACCAACTCTGCCCAACACCGAAGATTATGAGCGCGATGAACGCAGCCCGACCTAAAACGAAAGCGGTCCCGGCCCGTCGAGATGTGCAGGGCGCGGCAGCTGTGCGTCCTGCGCGATCAGTTTCAGGAAAGAAGAAGCGGTAAGCCGTTCGCCGTAGCCGGCGTCGGTAGATATCTTGGAGATGTTCATAAGCGCCGGCAGCGTAGCGGCGGTATCGAACTGATACTCGCCTTCGAGTTCAAGCCCGGTGATCTTCACCAACTGCTGCACCTCATCCAGATCGAGGCTCAACCGTTTATCGCGAAAGCGCAGCCGAATGCGTAGCGGCTTCTCAAGCCGGATAAACTTAACGCCGTCCTTTCCGAGGATTGCGTTCAAGCGCTTCACACCGCTTTGCAGGTTGGCGGCAAGTGCGGCCAGCGATTCGTGGGCGTCTTCAAATTGGTGAGGCAGCATCGGCGTGGCCGAATCGACTGCGGCACCCAGATCGCGGCGTGCCCGAATCCGCATCGCAGCGGCAACGATCGGGTTGGGGTTCAGCGGTTCGTCATCATCCGTCATCAGTAGAAGTATTCGCTAAACGCTTGCGCCAACTCCGTTACATGCGCAAACTATTTCCGGCCTTTCTGTTGGTGCTGCTTGTGGTTACCTGTGGGAGCGTGCTTGCGGAGCCGCTAAAGCTGACGCTCAATACCGTTTTCGCTAAGGCGCCGCTGTGGGGCCGACTGCCGAGCCGGATCACCTGGTCGCCGGATGGCCGCCGCTTCACCTACGTGCTTCCGAGCCAGGACCCGACCGAACCACTCGACGTGCACCTCTACGACGTCGCGAGCGGACGGGATGCCGTTGTGATACCGGCCGTGAAGTTTGGACTGCGCGGCCGAACACCCGGTAACGTGCAATGGTCGCCCAATAGCCGCACGTTGCTTTTTGTGCAGGCCGGTGATCTTTACACCATCGACTTGCGCACCCGGCGGATGAGCAAGGTCGCCTTGGAAGTTAGCGATCCACAGTGGTCGCCCGCAAGCGATCGCATTGCCTATGTTCACGGCGAGGACTTGTACGTTGCGCGGCTCGGGCCGCACGAGCGAATAATGCGCTTAACCAAAGGTGGTGTCGAAAATCAACTGCTGAACGGTGATTTGGATTGGGTGTACCCCGAAGAACTGGGAACTGAACACGGTTTCGCGTGGGCGCCGGACGGGCACCGGATCGCGTATCTGCATTTCGACGAACGGCCGGTAACAGCGTTTCCGCTGCTTGATTTTCTGCCGCCGGATAATCGGGTCTCGCTCGAACGCTATCCGTTGGCCGGTGAGAAAAATCCGCGCGTGAGTCTGCGCACCGTATCTGCTGTGGGCGGATCAGACCGCCTCATCTACGACGCCGGCACGCACGATGAGTATCTGCCCGCGTTCGGCTGGCGTCCGCATACGCAGAGCCTTGTAGCCGAAATCATCGATCGTGCGCAGCAGCATCTGCGGTTCCTGAGTTGGAACGGCCCAACTGCCAAACCAACGCAACTCTACACGCATTCGGATTCAAAGTGGGTTGAGGTTCTCCCGATGCCGCGCTGGGTTGGAAGCAGCGGTTCGCTGTGGCTGCTGGAACAGGGCGGAACAACCTCGCTCTACCGAATGACGAACGGTGGATCAACGCCGCAACGTCTCTCGGGTCGGTATCGTGTACTCGCTATCGAAGGCGTCGATGAAGCGCACAAGCGCGCATTTGTTTCGGCCGCATACCCAACGCGTCGAGATCACTCGCTGCTGGCGATTCCGCTGCGAGGCGGTGCGTTGATAGAGGTAACGAGATCGGCCGGAAGCCACGCCATTTCGATGTCGGCGAACACGCAGTATTTTATCGACACACATTCGACATTTAATCAGGCGCCTCAGGTTGATTTGGTCGCGGCATCCGGAGCGCTGCGAAAAACGCTTGCACCGGAAGATCGTTCGTTAAGCGCCGCCCTGCTGAAGACGCAGCCGCTCGAAGTCGACTCCCAATTCGGCAAGCTGGATGCATATATAATCAAGCCGCCGTCTTTCGATCCGCAGAAGCGGTATCCGGTCATTATCTACGTGTACGGCGGCCCGGCTGCGCCGACGACCAGCGATAGCTTCGGCTATCAAACCGGTCTCTATCATCAACTGCTGGCCCGAGCGGGCTACATCGTTTTCAGCATCGACGGCCCCGCCTCGCAGATCGACACCTCTGCGGCGGTTCGCCGACTCTATCACGCATTCGGACCAGTTTCACTTGCGGGTCAAGAAGAAGGGGTGCGTTATCTGAAAACGCTGCCGTATGTCGATACGAGTCGTCTAGGGATTTGGGGCTGGAGTTTCGGCGGATACGAGACGACGTATGCAATGACGCACACGCAGCTGTTTAAGGCGGGAGCAGCAGTTGCGCCGGTAACGGATTGGCATCTGTACGACAGCATTTATACCGAACGCTACATGGGGCTACCGCTGCACAATCGCGCCGGTTATACGGCGAGTTCAGTTTTGCCGGCCGCGAAGAACCTTTACGGAAAGTTGCTGATTAGCCATGGAACGAGTGACGATAACGTGCATATGGCAAACACCATCGAGCTGCTGCAGCAGTTCGTGCTGCACGATAAACAGGTCGATTTTATGGTCTATCCGCGTAAGACCCACAGCATCAGCGGTGTGCCACAGCGGCGCCACCTGTTCGAGCACATGCTGAATTTCTGGCAGCAGAATTTGTGAGGCGGACCTAACTCCGCTGTTCGGAAGGCCTTGGCGGACGTTCGGGCAAGCTCATTGTATGGATACGCCGATTCAGTCCGAGCAGCCGGTGGTGGTCGATACGCCGGGATGGCGTAACATTAAGCCGCGGATTCCCGACACGATGCAGCGCCGCGTACTCGAAAAGCAGCGCGGTATTCGCGAGATCGTTTTTGGTGCGCAAGACGGCGTTTTAACGACGTTGGGCATCGTAACCGGGGTTGGTTCGGCGCAGCCGGATCGCTGGACCATCATCCTCACCGGGTTCATCGCGTTGCTGGTGGGAGCGCTATCGATGGGTGTCGGCCAGTATTTAGGCGGAAAAGCCGAGCGCGAAGTCGTTCGAGCGACAATCGAGATGGAACGCGCGGAGATGGAGGCGAATCCTCAAGACGAGTTCGCCGAACAAGTTGCGTATTACAAACTCAAGGGCTTCAGTTCGGACGAGGCGCACATGATCGTGAATCGGCTCGTTCAAAATCCCGAGATATATCTATACGAGATGATGCGCGATGAGTTTGGAATCGATCCTCGGGTTGCAGACGCGCGCAGCCTCGGCCCGGCGTTTACGATGGCCGGTTCGTTTGCGCTCGGGGCAGTCGTTCCAATACTGCCTTACCTGCTAACTAATGTGCATGGGATCGCTGTCATCGGTGCGCTGATCCTCGCCGCGATCGCGCTCTTCGGAATCGGTTTTATCGCGGGGCGCCTCACCGCGCGCAATCCGTATTTGAAAGGGTTGGAACTCGTGGTGTTCGGTGCGGCGGTCTTCGCCGTGTCGTATGTCGCAGGTCGGTACATTCCGCCGCTATTCGGTCATCCGGCGGTTGTTGCGGGCGGATAAAAAAAGGCGCGATGCCTAAGCATCGCGCCGAATGAACGTATAAAGACTGGTAAGATTACTTAATCGGCGGCTTTTTTGCTGCCTTTTTGGCTTTCATTGCTTTGTGGGCCTTGGCTGACTTTTTGGCCTTCATTGCTTTGTGGGCCTTAGCGGCTTTCGTTGCTTTGTGGGCTTTCATGGCGCTGTGGGTTTTGGCTGCCTTTTTGGCTTTGACCTTATCGGCCATGCGTTTGACGACCGGCTTTTTTGCGGCTTTTTTGGCCTTAACGACTTTGGCCGGGGCCTTGGTCGATTTCATGGCTTTATGAGCCTTGGTGATCTTGTGGGTTACCTTGGTTGCGGTCTTGGCACTGGTCGCGGCCATTGCGGTACCGCTAAGAAGGAACGCCGCTGCGATCAACGATGCGAGAACTTTCTTCATGTACGAGGACTCCTTTCATGCAAGACTCTCACCGGCATCTAATGATGTCGGTTAGGCGGAGCTCGCGTTTTCTTCCGCGAGCACACACCCCGGTAACGGAATGTGTTGGCCGTAAGTTCGCCTCGGCCCGGTTGCTTCCTTCGGCGTTTGTAAAATCGGTGTTTAGGGCTTTGCGGCTCCCGCGTCCTTGCCTTTCCCGATCAGTTTGCGAGAGATGACCAGGCGCTGGATTTGCTGAGTTCCCTCGTAGATTTGGGTGATCTTCGCATCGCGCATCATTCGTTCGACGGGGTATTCGGTCGAGTAGCCGTACCCGCCCAACACCTGAACGGCATCGGTTGAAACGCTCATCGCCACGTCGCCGCATTTGAGCTTCGCCATTGCAGCCCAAAGCGTTACGTCGGGCGCGCCCTCGTCGCATTTACGCGCGGATTCATAGAGCAACAGACGCGCGGCCTCGACTTCGGTCTTCATATCGGCGAGCATAAAGCCGACGCCCTGCTGATGGCCGATCGGCTTTCCGAAAGCGATTCGTTCTTGGGCGTAATTGACCGCGTAATCGAGCGCACCTTGCGCGATTCCGAGCGCCTGCGCGGCGATGCCGGGGCGCGACTTATCGAGCACTTTCATCGCGACTTTGAAACCTTCGCCTTCGGCGCCGAGCATATTCTTCGCCGGCACCACGCAATTTTCGAAAACCAGCTCGACGGTCGGGGAGCCACGAATCCCCATCTTTTTCTCGCGCTTGCCGACTTTGAACCCGACAAACTCTTTCTCGACTACAAAAGCACTGATGCCGTTCGCGCCTTTGGCCGGATCGGTCACCGCAAATACGCAGACGACATCTGCAACATTGCCGTTGGTGATGAAGATTTTTGTGCCGTTAAGGATGTAGTTGTCGCCTTGCTTTTCAGCGCGCGTGCGCATTGAGCCGGCTGCATCCGAACCGCTGCCTGCCTCGGTCAATGCATAGGCCGCGATGCTCTCTCCGCTTGCCAATTTCGGCAAATACTTGCGCTTTTGATCATCGTTGCCGGCGATCAAAATCGGCAGCATCCCAAGTTCTTGCACCGCCACAATCAGCGAACTCGACGCGCACGCCTTAGCGATCTCTTCGACGACCTTGACGTAGGTAACGAACGAGCCGCCGAGACCTCCGTACTCCGCGGGAATCGGGATCCCCAGCAGATCGTTCTGGGCAAACAACTCCTGCAGATCGCGGGGATATTCGGCGCTCTCATCGATCTCGGCGGCGCGGGGTGCGACTTTTTCCGCCACCAATTGACGAACGACTTCAAGAATCATCGCCTCTTCGTCGGACGAGGCGTGCTGCGGTGCGGCGATAGCCATGCTGAATGCTCCTATGGATTTGCCCGGTACTTTCAACGCCGACCAGGGTTTTGCTTGCGGCGATTCCTAATTGTGCAGGATGGACAAAACGGTAGGCTCTGTGGCCGATGCAGTTGCCGATATTTCAGATGGGGCGTCGATCGCTGTCGGCGGTTTCGGGCTAAACGGCATTCCGCATAATCTCATTGAGGCGCTGCTCGAAGCCGGCCCAACTGCGCTCGTGACGGTATCCAACAACTGCGGCGTGGACGGCTGGGGACTCGGCGTGCTGCTCGACAACAAGCGCATTGCGCGCACGACCGGCTCGTACGTCGGCGAAAATAAGGAGTTCGAACGTCAATACCTGAGCGGCGAGCTTGAAGTCGAACTGGTGCCGCAGGGGACATTGGCCGAACGGCTGCGCGCAGGCGGCTGCGGGATTCCCGCATTTTACACCACCGCTGGTGTCGGTACGCAAGTCGCCGACGGCGGACTGCCCTGGCGCTATGCCGGCGACGGCTCGATTGCGCTAGCATCACCGCAGAAAGAGACGCGCTCGTTCAATGGCCGCGACTACGTTTTAGAAATGGGAATCGTCTGCGATTACGCGCTAGTGCGCGCTACTAAAGGCGATCGACACGGCAATCTTATTTTCGATAAAGTCACGCGCAACTTCAATCCGCTCTGTGCAATGGCGGGAAAAATTACAGTCGCCGAAGTCGAGGAGCTCGTCGAACCGGGAGAGATCGATCCGCAAGACGTGCATCTGCCGGGGATATTCGTGCAGCGGGTCGTGCAAGTTGGCGCTTCCGGTAAACGCATCGAGCGCATCACCACCCGCAAACGCTCGCCGGAGGGCAAGTAATATGCCGCTGACTCGCATTCAGCTCGCGCAGCGCGTTGCGCAAGAACTTCGCAACGGCCAGTATGTCAATCTCGGCATCGGACTGCCGACGCTGGTTCCCAATTACGTTCCCGCCGGCGTCACGGTCGTGCTGCAAAGCGAGAACGGAATACTCGGCATGGGTCCGTATCCGTATGAAGGTGAAGAAGACGCCGATTTAATCAATGCCGGTAAAGAGACGGTAACGGTCCTTCCCGGTGCGGCGTTCTTTGATTCGTCGCTATCGTTCGGAATGATTCGCGGCGGTCACATCGACCTCGCCGTGCTTGGCGCGATGCAGGTCTCAGAGAAGGGCGATCTTGCCAACTGGATGATCCCCGGCAAGATGGTCAAGGGCATGGGCGGTGCGATGGATTTAGTCCACGGTGCCAAACGCCTCATCGTTATGATGGAACACGTCGCTAAAGACGGCACGCACAAAATCGTCAAGGAATGTAACCTGCCCTATACCGGCAAGCGCGTCGTCAATCGCATCATCACGGACATGGCCGTCATCGACATCACCGACAACGGCATGATCCTTCGCGAAATCGCTCCGGGTCTCACCGTTGACGACTTGCGTAAAGCCACCGGTCCCGAGTTGCTGACACCCGAAGAACCCGCCACCATGCAGGTCGCTTAGTGCGACGTTCTTGCGCGGCTCTGGTACTCATCGTTGTTTGCAGAGTTGCAAGTCGATGCGCGCGCTGTTGTTGCAGTTCATCCTAATTGTTAATGGCCCCCTGCATCGCTCGCCACCAGTCGCAAAACTGCAGTACTGCGCGACAAAAACCAATGTTGACATACCGTTAGTTGCGGATAGACTAGGCATGGGACCCGCAGTTTCCCTAGAGGAGTGCCCGGAGTTCGTCGGCCGTCATTTTTGCGGCCTCCAGGATAGAGGACAGAAGCCCTGGCGGAACGTCGCGCCTTGCGTGCATCGGAACGGTTACGGCCCTACCATCCTCGTGCTCAAGAGTCACGTGCGACCCGCGCTGACGGTCTACTCTAAACCCGATGTGCTTCAATACGCGCACAAGTCGATCCGGGCGCACCTGTGGAAGTTTCGCCATTCCGAGGATGTCCAGCTAGGCTGCGACGGTAATCGTTTCGAGTCGCGCTTCATCGGCATCGCTCACCGGAATTTCAAGGCCCTTTTCGCGACGATATTCGATGCTTAGTTCAATCGCTTCGCGCGCCATCTCAAGCGCTTCCTCGACGCTTTCACCGAACGTGTGCACCTCCGGTAAGGACGGCACAATTACGGAAAATGCTCCGTCATCGGGTTCCAGGATCACGGCGTAGCGTAACGTGTTAGCCATGTTCGTCCCTTCGGCAGATCGGCACGACTTCATGCCGAACTCAACTCAAGGCTCGGTTTCTGGAGCGGCGCGGACCTTCGCTGGTGCTTTCTGCTGGGGCCTCGAACCCGACGCCCTGCGCTTAGTTTCGTTCCCTCTGGCGGGTAGCAGGTTGCCGGGAAATCGCGCAAAGCTGCTAGACACGATATCCAGTGAGCGCAGCGCATCAAACCGACAGCGGGTTCCGTCTACTCGTTCATGGTGCCCCGAACTGGATTTCCTTCGCTCATCACGGTTTGAGATTACCAGCCCACGTAGCGCCGGATCAGTTCCCCGTCAAAGACTTTCTCGTCGCCGGTGAATTGGAAACCCAAGCTCAAGTAGAGCGACAGCGCACGCGAGTTCGACGGTTGCGTCCAAAGCTGTGCGTTTGCGTAACCGAAGCCGGACAATTCGTCGATGACTGCGATCATTAGACGCCGCCCTAATCCCTGTCCCCAGTGCGTCGGGTTGACTGCGACCGAACTGATATGTGCCATGCTCGGTATCACATCACCCGCGCCGCTATTGTTGCGCGCGGGCGAGAAGAACGCAAATCCAACAAGTTCGTGTTGCTGTTCTAAAGTCAGCAAGCACGAATTTAACTCAGCTAGCCGCGTCGTTAAGGTATGTAGCAGGTCGGCTGCGAAGAACCGCGATCCGGTTCGCTCACTTTGGGCTCCTTCCCAAAGGTTCACTGCCCTCGCTAGATCCGATTCATCGCCCTTTCTAATGGAATACAAGTGTCAGGCTGCTTCGACGGTAGCGAAGGAAGCACCGGCGTTTTGAATGCGGAATGTTGAGATTGCAAATAGACCTATCATCTGCGCGATCATCACGACTGCCGCGCCGACGACGATGAGGATGACGCCGTGCGAAAAGATTAGTCCCAAAACCAAAACCAATGCAGGTGGAACGAGAAGCGCATAGGTCAGCGATAACTTCACGAACATCAGCGGGCCGCGCTGGTCGATCGCCGACGGAAAGAACGCGTACGTAACCAAGCCGATTGCGCGCAGATAGAGCA
>JALYVT010000042.1 GCA_030853105.1 Vulcanimicrobiota bacterium | reverse complement strand
AAGCGCAGTTAAAAAAGGATTACGGCGCAAACGGCAAATAGGGCGAAGCCGGTCGAACCTTGGAAGGTTCGACTGTTCGCAGCACAGGATGTGCGATAGCCGGCAACGGCCGGCGTAGCGAATATGCGTAGCGAACATGGCAAAGCCGGACGCTTTGCCTGTTCACAGCACACGATGTGCGTAGCGGGGCGAAGACCCGCGTAGTGAACTTGGAGAGGTGGTCGAGTGGTTGAAGGCACCCGCCTCGAAAGCGGGCGTGCGTGATGAGCGTACCGAGAGTTCGAATCTCTCCCTCTCCGATGTCATCTTCGTTCGGCACTACGGCCTCGTGAATCCTCACGATCACGCCGAGAAGTTTGGGTTACCAGATAACTTCCTGGCGATTTCGGTTTCGCGCTAGGGCTTTGGGGCAAGCCTTGAATCAGGTGCGGTGGTTGAAAATGCGAATTGATCGTACATGGTGTCGGAGACCACTTCGAAGCTGAGCGGCCCAACCCGCTCTTGGGCAGTGAAGGATCCATGGCTGAGCAGCCAGTGACCGCCGATTACCGCATAATCTAAGTCGATGATCATTTCGTCTGTTCCATAGCGAATCTCGATATGTGCAGGCAAATGTGTCTGCGGATCTTCAAGCAGATCGGCCGGATAATAGCCGTTGTAACGCGGCGTTAACCCGACGGTAAAGTGCAGCCGGCTCTCGGTCGAATCAGGCGCGTAGCTCGGCGACCAAAAGCTGACGTACGGCACGACGGCGTTAACGCTTGGATCGGGGGCCGGCAGCGTAAATTGAATCGGCGCTCCCCGCGTCAAGTTGATGTCAACTCGTTTCAGGTTTGCGTAGTAGCCAAACGTGAAGTTCGAGAGCGGATCGAAATACGGTATGATCGGAAATGCTTGACCGGTCCGTTCGCCGCCGTTCGGCAGATCGCGCATAATCGCGAAATTGTCGGCGACGCGAACCATCACCGAACGGTCGATCTCCTGAGTTCGGCCGAGGGATGCCGCCGCGATATGGGTTCGCTCGCGATAACTCATGTAGATGGGCGGATTGCTCGTGTACGCAGCAGTGGTCGCGTTGACAAACTGGGCGAAAGCGAGATCGACGGGAAGCATTGCTTCAGGGTTCGCGAGGGGGGGCGCTCGGACCTGATGGGTTAAAGATGCGTTATGAGTGTTCTCGCCCCCGCAGACATTGCACCTCGAGTGATTGAGCTGCGCCGTCTCATTCACAAGCATCCCGAACTCGGGTTTGAAGAGCATCAGACCGCAGGGCTGGTTGAGCGCGAGTTGGGCGCGCTTGCTATCGAGCACCGGCGTATAGCCCAAACCGGCGTTGTCGGAATTATTCGGGGTGCAAAACCCGGAAAGACGGTTGCGCTGCGTGCAGATATGGATGCCTTGCCGATCACGGAAAAATCCGGCGAACCGTTTTCGAGCGAGGTCCCGGGTGTAATGCACGCGTGCGGGCACGATGCGCACACGGCGATGCTGCTAGGCGCAGCACGCATCTTACAATCGAATCGATCCACGCTGTCCGGCACGGTGGTATTGATCTTTCAACCGGCCGAAGAAGGGCCGGGCGGCGCGCTGCCAATGATCGAGCAAGGCGCTTTAGATAACCCGAAGGTTGACGCGATCGCGATGCTGCATGTCGATACTCGATTGGAACCCGGTCAGATCGGCATCACGCCGGGCCCGGTGAACGCTTCCGCCGACGAACTGCAAATCACCGTCCAGGGCCGTGGAGGTCACGGCGCGTATCCGCATACCGCGGCCGATACTATTCCGGCTGCGGCCGCAATGATTCTTGCTTTGCAAAACATTGCGGCACGCGAAACTGATCCGCTTAAGAGCGTCGTCGTAACGATCGGAACGCTTGAAGGCGGTTATCGGAATAACGTCATCGCTGATACTGTAAAAATGACCGGAACGCTTCGCGCGCACGATCCCGAGATTCGCAACGCGCTCGAAGGTCGCGTACGCCGAATCTTAGACGGGGTTGCCGCCGCTTATGGTGTGAGTGCCCAGATCGAAGTGCTCTACGGCTACCCGCCGGTTGTCAATAACGAGGCCTTGGCTGAAAACTTTTCGCGCTTTATGAAAACAGACTCGGGCCTGCGCGTTGAGCGGCCGGCTCCAACGATGGGCGGCGAAGACTTTGCGTATTTCGCCCAACGGGTGCCCGGCATTCACATTCGCTTGGGAATCAGGAGCGAAGCGGCCGGCTCGATTCATCCGGGGCACAGCGCACTATTTCGCATCGATGAGCGGGCTCTTCCGGTAGGGGTTCAAACGCTGGTCGCATTCGCAGAGGCAGTCGGATCAGGGGCGGTTACTTGGTAAGGGACCAATATCTTGTGGTTGCGGCGAGAGAAGGCCCAACATATAGTGGCAGCGAATTGAGCGAAATGGCCGTTCTACTAGATTCGCGTGCGCCGGCCGGAATGCGATCGCTCAGCGGCGCGCTCGATGTACACTCGCAGGCCGAGACAGTGTTCGGCTTGATCTGCTCGATCCCCAAGTGGCCGGTTTGGCTGGCCTTTTTACGCAGCGCGCGTCTAGCTGACCCCAAGTCGAAACTTGAGCCCGGCAGCGAAGTCATCGTACATTCCGCAATCCCCGGCGACTCCGAACAGGTTTACGAGGTCGATCAATACGTCGAAAACTATCGGCTCTCACTCGTCGGCGCGTTCTCGATTCGTCGAAGAATCGACTTTCGCGTCGAGCGGAAAACAACGCGCTCCAAGGTGCACGTTCGAGTTGATTATCCCGCGTACGGCGGCCGTATCGGCGCTCTCTACGATCAGCTGACTTCCGGCCGAAAACTCAGCGCAGCGCTCAACAACTCGCTCGTCCACTTCAAAGGTCTCGTCGAATACGATTCCCACCCGGACTCCGTCCTCGCCGATTTCTAGCAAGCATCCTTCGGCTACGAACTCGGCACAGCCGAGTTCTGCTCAGGATGACAACGGCTACGAACTCGGCACAGCCGAGTTCTGCTCAGGATGACAAATGAACGCAAAACAAGCCGTCGCCGGGATCAGCATGCTCAAACCGATAGGTTTGAGTCTTGTGCTTAACCGGGAGGCTAGGCGCGCCTAGCCGAAGGTTAAGCCTGATGCCACTTTACGATTACCAGTGTTCCCAATGCTCGAAAATAACGGAAGTTCGTCACGGATTTGACGAGCCGCATACCGGTGTATGCCCGGCGTGCGGGGGACCTTTGACCCGATTATTTAATCCCGCCGGAATCGTGTTTAAGGGTTCAGGATTTTATATTACCGACTCGCGTAAGTCCGAGTCGAAATCCGAACCCAAAGCGAGCGACTCGAAACCAAGTGAGTCAAAGTCAAGCGACTCCAAACCCAGCACGCCCGCACCCAGCGCGCCGAAGTCGAGCGATTCGGCGGCCTAGCCGATGAGCTTCGTCGAATTAGGCTGGATCACCGCCGCATTTTGCATCGCCGTCTGCGTAGTTGCGATGTGTCCGCTACTGGCTATAGTGAGACGATCAACCGTTTTGAGAAAGCATCTTGCGCGTATTCAAGATAACTCCGTATTCATTCAGTTGCCGATGTTGAAAGTTGAGCTTGACCGCGTCAATGCGGCGTTGCCGCGGATTCAATTGCAGACCGCGCGCACTAAGGCGGCAATGTCTCAGATCGGATCGGATATCAACTCGCTGCGAATCCCGCAGGCATTTGCCGCAGCACGGCTAGCTGCTTCGTCGGTGAAGTTGCTGCTCGCAGCACTTCACTAACAAACGGGCTCTACGGCTCTCCCGGTTCCTCTTCGGGCGGCTCCCACTGCCATCCGGGCGCCGGCACAGCAAACGGTGCGCCAAACGGTATATCCGGAACAACGGCGGGGATGACACCGGGCATGGGAACGTCCGGCGGTTGCGGCGCCCCGAACGGCAGACCGGGAACGAAGGCCGGAGCCGGCTCGAAAGCGGGCGGCGGTTGCGGAGTCGGGACTGTCGGCGGCGCCGTCGGAGTCGGCGTCTGCACGGTGGCGTATTCAGCCGGAATCTCAACTGGAATCGGATTCGCCGGAGTTGCCTTCGCTGCCGGTGCGGCAACCTTGGCGCTGGGCGAGAGCGACTCTTCGCGCGGCGTGTATCGGCGCAGCGGTAGTTCACCGGCGGCGCTTCCGATTAGGACGAACCGAGCCTGCGGCAAGAGTTGCGAACCTGGGCGTTTCGCGATTGCGCGCAATTCATCCAGGTAGGCGCGCGGCGCGTCCTCGACTTCCATTGTGTCAAGGATAAGACGAACCGTGTCGTCCAAATATTCTCGCGGCGGAACCTTTGCGAACGCAAATACCGACTGTGCGATCTCAGCCTTGACCGCCTGCAGTAATTTCTTCCAGTAGTCGATAGGCTGATAGTACTCAAACTGTCCGAGTTCGCGCTTGGCCTGCGAATACAGCAACGCGATTCGACGCCCGAGCGGATCGGAGGGCGGAGACGGCTCAACGACGACGACTCGTTTTGCAACTCGTGCCAGCTCCGAGACGACTTGCGCATGAAAGAACGGGTCTACTTCGTGCAAGTAATGAAACGCTATCGCGACATCGAACACGCCTTCTTTCGCCGGGATGACCGACGTGCTGCCGCGCATCAGCTTGGCGTCAAGTTTGGAGAACTGCGCGATTATTTCGTCGCGATGCTCGATCACGGTGACCGCCGAGCCGAACGCAATTGCTCGCTTCACCCACTGCGCCTCGGGGCCGTAGCCGCAGAACAGCACACGGTCGGTTTTCTCAAGCGCCAATGCGTCCCAGATTAGGTTATCAATATGACGCGATTCGCGCTCGAACTCATCAATGGAATAGGTCGGCTCTTGATTCAAGTTTGGACCTTCTGTAACACGCTGAGAAAATCGGGGAAACTGACATCCATGCCGGCTGAGCTGTCGATCCCGAGCCCTCCGGCGCCGGCGGCGAGTGCCGCAACCGACATCGCGGTGCGGTGATCGTGCTGGGTCTCTATGATACTACCATCGGCAATCGGGCGTCCCCCGATAATCGAAATCCCGTTCGGGAGCGGTTCCACTGTAGTTCCGACGGCATGGAGCATCCGCTGGATTGCGGCAACCCGGTCCGACTCCTTGGTGCGAAGCTCGCCAATGCCGCTGATCTTCGTCTGGCCGGTTGCAAAGGCAGCGGCTACGGCCAAGGCGGGCACCTCATCGATAGCCCGAATCACCAGCTCCGGTCCGACCACAATCCCACGCAGTGGGCGATGCTCGACGCGAATGTCGGCTACCGGTTCACCGCAACGCTCACGGAGGTTCTCGAGCTCAATGTTCCCGCCCATCTGATTGAGGGCGTCCAGCAGCCCGGTTCGCGTGGGGTTCACACCCACATCGCGGATAGTAAGTCGACTTCCGGGCGTTGTGAGCGCGGCGACGATGAAGAATGCTGCGGCCGAAAAATCACCGGCGACTGCGACCGATTTGAAATCGGTCGGCATTGCGCGCAAGCGGATCGACTTTCCATCGAAATCGATATCCGCCCTGAAATAGGCCAATAGGCGTTCGGTATGATCGCGCGAATGTCTGTCGCCGAAAATCTCGATCGGAGTTGCGCCGAATGTCGCCGCAAGCAGTAGCGCCGTCTTTATCTGCGCCGATGCGTTCACCAGGATAAAACGCCGAGTCTGCGGATCATTCGTACCGGCAACGGTCAGCGGGAGTTTGCCGCCATTGGTCGCTATTCTCGCGCCGAACGCGCGCAGTTGTGCGGCAACCGGTTCCATCGGCCGACGAGACAGCGATGCATCACCTGTGAACTGCGCTCGCAAATTTGCCCCACTGCAGATTCCCATCAGCATGCGGGTGGTTGAACCGGAGTTCATGCAGTCCAGCGGGTCAGATGGATCGTGAAAAGAAGCCGCGCGCACGAACGCCTGAGTTCCGGACTCTTCGATCTGAGCTCCGAGTGCGGAGAGTGCAGTGATCGTGGCCCGCACGTCGCGTCCGGCGTTGAGATTCTCGATCGAAATGCCCTGCGGGCTTAGTGCACCTAAAATCAGCGCGCGATGCGAGATCGATTTATCTCCGGGTACTTGAATCTCGCCGCGCAGCGGTCCGGCCCGAAAGTGCATGCTACTCCTCGCGAGCGGTAAGGTGCGCGATGTGTGTGGTAGGGAAGGCGGGATTTGAACCCGCACGAGGGTTACTCGGCCGCTTTTGAGGCGGCTGCGTCTACCGTTCCGCCACTTCCCCACGGCACGATACCGAGCGATTCTCGCCCGGGCGCAAGCGTCCTGTTTGCGCCGCGATCGACGTTGCAAACGCAGAGAGGCGGGTTTGCGCCTCGGTCGGCGTTTCCGCTCGGTCGAGCGCATAGACGGTGCGGCGAAAACCGCCGCGCTCGAGTCTCAGACCGACAGTGGCTACTCGCAGACCTAATTCAAAGCTCGCCGAGGCAACGTCGTTTTGAGGCCACCCGACGAATATCGCGCGCTTTGTCCGCGTATTGAACAGACCGACCGTCAGTGGCCGTTCAAGTTTAATCGACTGCGCATCCGCACTAAGTGAAGAGATCACCTCTGCTTGCTGCTGCGCGGGAATGTCGGGGCCGTGGAAACGAACGCGTTCGTCGATCGTGAATTGGGTTGAATGCGGATCCAGTTCGACGATTCGGTCGAACATCGCGCCGTGCGGAAGCACGTCGGGGGCATCATAGCGGAACTCTGCGATGGCGCACGCTCCAGACTGATGCAGTGATGTACTGTAAGCGCGATTGAACGTTCCGGTCGCCAAAGGGTGAGTATACTTCCCGATATAGTCCCGGGTTGATATCGGCGGATGCACCGTTACGGTATCGCGCAACCCGCCGATTGATGTAAAAGAATTCGAGCAGTCGTTCGAATCGGTAAAGATAAATGCGCGCGCACCGGCTTGCGGAGAGATGACCAATCTGATTCGGTCGTTTTGAAGCACCGTTACCGGCGCGCCGTCTTCAAACAGGTCTTGCGAATATGCGTAGGAACGGCTGGAAGTGAGTGGGCCGGGCGGCTGCAATTGCCAGGAACGATCGGCAAAGCACACGCTGTTCGGGCCCAACGGCGCCTGGCTTGGCGACGCCGAAACAGTCAACGTGCGCGGCGCGATGTTGACGGAGATTGGAATGAGCGCAGCCGATCGAGGCGCAACGTTGATCTGGGGAAGTCGCATCCGCCGACCGGCGAGGTGCACGCTAACGCCGCGCGCAGCGATCGGAAGCGTGCTGTAATTGTCGATGTCCAGAAAGCCGCGCGCAGAACCGTCGTCAGCCGCCAAAAGCGTTGTATCTCGAATACCGCGCACCGCAACCATCCCGTCCCCGACTGTCGGCGTTTGCAGAATGCGTCCACCCCCTGCCCGGTAATTCGCGATCAGGATGGCTACTTGCGGAATAAATGCATTCTTCAACCCGGCGTCCGGTAGGATGAGCCGCGGCGTTCGCTGCAAGTCTTGCAGTGATGCGTAACGCAAGTCCAGCAGCGTGCAGTGCAGTTGTTGGCTGCGGCACTGCTTCTGCGCGTCGATGGTGGCTGCAGCAAGCGCACCGATTTGGGCATTTGTAAGGTCACCCGCGCGATAGGCGCTTGTCAGATAGGCAATCTGCAGGTCCGACACCGGGTGCGTCTGCGCGAGTAGTGAGCCGTAGTTCGCGATGACGGCGCCGAAGGCGGCAGTTGGAACGGCCCGAGCAGTCCGCGCTAAGTTCATGTCGAGTGCGGCATCCCAGCCGTAGACTGCGTTGGACCAGGGAGCCTCCCAGCCGGCCGGGTCCAGGGTGTCTTGCACGGGAAAGTTAATGACGCCATGCGCGCCCATCTGCAGCATAGTGTGCAGTGCAAGCTCGGTATTGGTTGGGTCGGCGGGACGAGGCGCAATTTCATCGGCGCCCTGCAGCCAACCCGCCTGGAACTCGCTCACCATGACCGGCAACCGCGACTGCGTCGCAAGCAATCCGGTTGAAAACTCGAGTTGCGAGCGATCGTGCTCACCGATGCTGTACGCATCGCTTTGATACCAGTTGCCCCAGGCCCAAATTGGCGCCGACGCCGTTACCTTCATCTGATACGTGTTGATGAACAGCGGAATCTGCGGCCCGGTAACCGAGCGGATCGCGTCCGAAAGAGCCTTCAGGTAACGCTGAAAGTTCGGAGCGGGCCAGGTCTGATTATCGATGTACGCACCCTGATCGTCCGAAACGGCGATCGCAACTATGTCGCGGTGCCACGGGGTAATCTCAGTGAGCACCCGCCGCAGCCAGCGTGAAGCGTAGTGCATATGCGTCGCGTTGCGCAACCACTCCGCCGCCGCGTCGTCCGAGTGCGTGTTTTGTAGTGTTGCGGTTGCTGGGTATCGACCTTCTAAGATGTCGTGTAGCGGCATGGCGTACTCGGGGCGCCGTAAGAGCCAGCTCGGGTATCCGCCGTTACGCCACTCGTTACGAATTACCGGTCCCGGTCGAACGATGATCTTCAATCCAAGTTCATGGATTAATCCGAAAAGTAAGGGCAGATTTCGGCGTGCGTTGGTGCGCCCGGTGAAATCGAAGTCCCCGTCCCGCAACTCGTGCCAGTTCCAAATGAGATAGAGATCGATCGTGTTGATACCCAGAGATTTATACGCAAGAAGTGATGCTCGCCACTCTGAGACGGGAATGCGTTCGTAAAAGAAGGCCGCACCATAAACAAAAAAAGGCCGCTCATCCACGGTGAAAACCGGATAGCCGTTTTCCATCGTCGTGGTGCTCGCATTCCAGGCTGCTTGTGCCGGTGCGCCGGAACAGAGCGCAACCAGTACGACTGCGCCGACAAGTTTTGCCGCGAACGGAAAGTGGCCGCGAATTCGCGCGCTAACGAAATAGACAACCACGCCGATCGCTAGGGTCAGAATACCGTACTTCATGGCATTGCTGCCGGACGAGAGAAAAATGCCGATCCAGGCAATTAGCGCAACTGCAGCCGGAAGCGGATAAAGCCACATGCGAAACGGTGCCGGGCCGGTGCGTCGCAGCAGTACCAGGGCACCGATCTGCGCAATTGCTTGGATCAGCACAATGCCGGCGGTCAGAAACGAAATAGCGTCGTTCAGGCTGAGAAAACACGCGGGAAGCGCCAGTAAGCCGACGACAAGGAGCGCAATGTATGGGAACTTTCCGGTCGGATGAAGGCGGCCAAAGATCGGGAAAAACGCATCGTCGCGAGCCGCCGCGTACGGGATGCGCGAGAACCCGAGAAGCAGTCCATAGGTTGATGCAAACGCCGTGACCAGAATGAGCACCGTGATGATCTGTGCGGCCGTCGTTCCCCACACTGACGCCACCGCAATTGATGCAACGTATTGCGCAGTAGCGGCGTTGGCCGAGCCGATCAGGTGCTGCCACGGAACCAAACTTAGCACAGCGAGCTGCAGCAGAATGTACAGGCCGGCGACGATTCCGATTGAAAGCAGAATTGAACGTGGAATGGTCTTCTCGGGAGTGATGACTTCATCTCCGACCAGCGCAGCATCGTTATATCCCGAGTAGTCGTAGAGCGTGATTACAAGCGCGGCTCCCAGTGCGCCTAGAAATCCCCAGGTTGTACCGGTCTGCAGCGGCGGCCTAAAGACCGAAACGCTCAGATGCGGTAACCCCGCTGCGATTACGAGCAGCAGCGTGAGAACAGCTGCAATACCCAGCACGATTCCGAGCGTTGCAACTTGATGCACCTGTCGATACAACAATGCCAGAACGACCACGCCGACCGTCGCGGCGAGTGCCGCTTGCAGGGGTGCCGATTTGGAGAGCGGTGGGTAAAGGTAGGCGGCATACTGGGCAAAGCCGATGTATCCACTAGCCAGCAGCAGCGGCGCCGAAAAAAAGAATTGCCAATTGAAGAGAAACGCAAAGAGTCGGCCCCAGCGCTCGCGGCCGAATGCTTCGCGCAGGTACACATAGGTGCCGCCGGATCCGGGATAGCGCGAGGCAAGCTCGGCCCACACCAGACCGTCGCAGATTGCGACGATTGCTCCGATCACCCAGCCGAACAATGCAAGCGATCCGTGTAGATTCGCAAGGACCAGCGGAATCGTAATCAGCGGGCCGATACCAATCATCGTAATTAGATTGATTGAGACCGCGCCTCGCAGACCGATACCGCGAATCATGCCGCAAGCTTCCGGGGCAGTCGCGCCGGGGCCTGGCGGCGAATAGGACCGGAACTTGACTGGCCGGCCTCGCGTTACCCAGTCGCTTACGAATCTTGGAGAGTAATGAAAAGCCTGCGAGTTGTCTTGTCCCTTACGCTAGGGTTACTGTGCGGCGCGATCGCACAAGCGGACAGTCCACCGGCAGCGACCCCACCGCCGGCCGCCGCGGCGTATAACGACCCGGCGATGCACTTCGCCCCGCAGCCGGGCTGGTATCGCGTCGGCGTTCCCGGTTACGATCCAACCGATCTGTCGGAACCGACGACGGTCGCCGGGTATATCAAAGATCCGGGCAAAGAATATCAGCAGAGCTTGACCATTCAACTCCAAGATTACAGCGGAACGCTAATGGGATTTGAGACTTTCAACGAAAATCAGATACGTTCAAAAGTCGATGTATTCGTCGATAAGAAAGACCTCACAACCCTATCGAACGGAATGCCATGCTATTTTCTGAAGATGTCATTCGGCAGCGGATTTAGCGCGAAACAAGTCTATCAGTACGTCATCTTTGACGGAAAGCGCGGAATCACCGCATCGGTAACCGGTCGACTCGGCGAATTGAGCGAAGAGAATGCAAAGGCGTATTTGAAAGATATCTCGGTCGTCTTATACCCGCCCGGACGCTAGGGCATAGCGCAGATCACCGAGCAGATCGTCAATATCTTCAATTCCGACCGACAGGCGAAGCAGACCGTCGGTGACTCCGCGGCGCTCGCGATCCTCTTTCGGAATCGAACCGTGCGTCATTCGCGCCGGATGACAGATTAGCGATTCTACTCCGCCCAGACTTTCGGCTAAACTAAAGTACTTCAGCCGATTGGCAAACTCGATCCCGCGCGCATCGGCTCCGGTAAGCGTAAACGAAACCATTCCGCCGAAACCGCTCATCTGCGACTTTGCAAGCGCATGCTGCGGGTGGGAAGGCAGGCCCGGATAGAACACGCGAGCGACCTCCGAGTGACCTTCGAGAAATTCGGCGACCGCCTGCGCGTTGCGCGCATGTTCGCGCATACGAATTGCAAGCGTCTTGGCGCCGCGCATTGTTAGCCAGGCATCGTTCGGACTCGGAACGCCGCCGACGGCGTTCTGATGGAACTTGATGATGTCGTGCAGTTCTTTGTTTGAGGTCAGTGCGGCTCCGCCGACGACGTCGCTGTGTCCGCCGATGTACTTGGTGGTCGAGTGGACGACCACATCCGCGCCCAGCGCGAGCGGCTGCTGAAAGTACGGCGAGGCAAACGTGTTGTCGACCGCGACGATCTGTCCGGTCGTCCGCAGGCCGCAAACTGCCTTGATATCGATCAGCTTTAGCAGCGGATTTGTCGGGGTTTCGATCCAGAATAGCTTCGTATTTGGTTTGACCGCTGCGCGTACGGCCGCGATGTCGGACATATCGACGTAGCTGAAATCGAGTCCATAGCGAGCGAGAACCTTGGAGAACAACCGATACGTTCCGCCGTAGAGATCATCGGTTACAACGATGTGATCTCCCGCGCTAAGAATATTGAGAACGGCAGCGGTCGCTGCCATTCCGCTTGCAAAAGCGCTGCCGTAAGAAGCGCCTTCTAGTGCAGAGAGTTGGGTTTCGAGTGCTATTCGCGTGGGGTTGACGGTACGGCTGTAGTCGTAGCCTTTATGGACGCCGACTGCGTCCTGGGTGTAGGTTGAGGTTTGATAGATCGGAACAATTGTCGCGCCGGTCGTCGGATCGGCACCCTGTCCAGCGTGAATTGCGGCGGTACTGAACTTCATCGGACCTTGACGGTCTCCGACGACGTCGATAGATAGCTGATAATGTCTTGGCGCGTCAAAACACCGACCGGCTCTCCGCCGTCGGTGACGACGACCGCTGGATTGGCCAGCGTTAAAAGCTTGTAAGCTTTCTCGATTGCATCGGACTGTTCGAGCACCGGAAACGCGCGACCCATGACTTCGGTCACCGGCTTGTGCAGAATATCGGATTGATCGAAGACCGATTGCATAACGGCGACATCGTTAATGCTGCCGATCTGTTCACCGTCTCGCATGACCGGAATCTGCGATATTTCGTACTTGCGAAGCAGATCGAGGGCACTGCGTACAACATCGGTATCATTTACCGTAATCATGGGGGGCAACGGCGACTTGCTGCGCAGCACGTCGCCGACCGTTGCGCGCCGCTTGCCTTCGGAGATAAAACCGTTTGCGATCATCCATTCGTCGTTGAAAATCTTCGACATGTATCCCTTGCCCGAATCGGGGAAAAGCACGATCAACACCGATTCAGCAGGCAGAGTCTTTGCGAGTTTGACTGCTGCGACGGCCGCGGTGCCGGATGAACCGCCGACAAGCAGGCCCTCTTCGCGCGCAATGCGGCGCGCCATCAGAAACGACTCGCGATCGGAGACGCGAACCATCTCATCGATCACTTTCATATCGACCGTCTCCGGAAGATATGACATTCCGATCCCTTCGACTGCATACGATTTAGGCGTGTCGCCGGAGTAGATCGAGCCCTCGGGATCGGCGCCGATAACGTGAACCTTTGGGTTTTGCTCTTTCAGATAGCGCGCCGTACCGGAGATCGTTCCTCCTGTTCCGATGCCGGCGACGAAGTGCGTGATCGCTCCACCGCTCTGCTGCCAGATCTCCGGTCCCGTCGAATGATAGTGGGACTCGGGGTTCTCGTGATTGTGAAATTGATTCGGCTGGAACGCGCCCGGAATCTCGGATGCAAGCCGGTTTGCGACCCCGTAGTACGATTCAGGGGAGTCGTTGGGAACATTGCTCGGTGTTACCACGACTTCTGCACCGTACGCGCGCAGCAGATCGATTTTTTCGCGCGACATCTTGTCGGGCATGACCAAAATGCATCGATACCCGCGAATGGCCGCTGCCATCGCGAGGCCCGAGCCGGTATTACCGCTGGTCGGTTCGACGATGGTGCCGCCCGGCAGAAGCAGTCCGGCTTTTTCGGCGGCATCGAGCATGGCAACCGCCGGCCGGTCCTTGACGCTGCCGCCCGGATTGACGTACTCAACTTTTGCCAACACCAGGCACTGCGCACCGTCGGTAACCTTATTCAACCGAATAAGCGGCGTGTTGCCGACAGCGGCAAGCGCATCGACAAAATAGGTCGGACCGGCTTTTCGTTCTGCTCCGGCGGTCGTGGTCACATGTATCTCCTTTGGATTCACCTACGCGCGCTCGCGCGCTAGGTGAATCTGTAGCGTTTGGCCTTCGGCCAATCCGCCCCTTTGCGAGCGCGCAAGACCCTTGCGCCCTAATATAGGGGTGGGGGGTGGTCACGCAGGGCCTAAAGCGGGCGTTTCAAGAACCACTCAGGATGAAAATTGCCAGATTTCTCGGCGCGTTGCTCGTGCTGTCATTCCTCGTGGCATGCAACGACAGCGATTTGCCGCCGACCGCCAAGTACGCATCGGTAACCGGCGTCGTGGTTGATCGTGGTACGAACGCGCCGATAGCGAACGCGGTTGTAACCATTGATACCGTCTTGACGATGACCACGACCGCCGACGGAAAGTTCAACTTCGTAAATGTGCCGGCCGGAGATGTCGATTACACCGTTCAAGCACCCGGATACGCAGCGTTTACCAGCAGCATTCGAGTTGAGCCCGACAAGAGCGCAACGCTTAACGTAGTACTGAATCACTGAGCTTCATAGTCGTCATCGCCCCTGACAAGTTCAAGGGCAGTCTCA
>JALYVT010000202.1 GCA_030853105.1 Vulcanimicrobiota bacterium | reverse complement strand
GCCGAATGAATCCTGCGTGCCTACTTCGTCAAGCCACTTTCGATCGTAGCTCATGAAATTATGAAAGCGCCCGTCTTCCATTTGGGCATCGTGCAGAAACGACAAGTATGTCGAAGCCAACCGCCGTGCGGCCATACTGCGAGGCTCGATTTCAAGTTTCGCGAGCGCAACCATAAAGGCGCGCGAGACGTCATCGGTGCAGTAGCCGGTCGAGCGGTTCGGAACATCCTCGACCGCATGCTGAATTATACCGGTATCGTCGCTCAAAGCGATCAAGTGCTCAAGCGTTGGCAGAGTTCGTGTCATAAATTAGGCGCTATGCACCAATTCCAATGCGTGCTCGTGCGGAGCCAGCTCCGTGAATAGCCGCCCGTACTCGGCGGCAACGTGCGGCCAGGTCATCTGACGGCCGAAGCGATAGGCTCGCCGTTCGGTTGCGCGCCGCAGCGATTGATCGTCCAGCAGCGCGTTCGCATGTGCGGCAATCGAATCGGCATCTCGAAACTCGCATAAAAACCCACGATGGTGCGCCAGAACTTCCTGCGCGTAGAGATACGGCGTTGAAATGATGGCCTTTCCGCAGCCGACCGCGTACGCCAGCGTTCCGCTCACAATTTGCACCGGGTTTAGATACGGCGTCAAATAGATGTCGGTCGCTTCTAAATAGCTCACAAGCTCGTCAAAATCAAGATACTTGTCAACCAGCTGGACGTTGTTTTGCAATCCGTATTCGCGGACCATCTCCTGCAGCGATTCGCGGTACGATTCACCTTCGTTGCGGCGCACGACCGGATGCGTCTCACCTAAAATGAGATAGAGCGCCTCGGGATGGCGGCGCACCACTTGACGCATCGCCGAGATCGCAAACTCCAGGCCCTTTCCGCGATTGATCAAGCCGAACGTCGAAATCACCATTCGCTGACCGATTCCAAACGACGATTTCGCACCTTCGGTGTTGCGGAACGGGACATCCGGCACACCGTGATGCACAACGCGAACCTTGTCGGTATCGATGCCGTACTTCTCGTCGAGCAGCATCTTCCCGGTCTCGGAGAGCACCACGACCGCGCTCGCATAGTTGCATATCTCGCGCGTCACCCGCAGCATCGTTTCATCTGGTTCCGGCAATATCGTATGCAGCGTCAAAACCACGGGTTTATCGAGTGCAGCCAGCAGATCGACAAGCCATTCTCCGCGTTCGCCGCCAAAGAGACCGTATTCGTGCTGAATGTTGAGCAGGTCAGCCGGATGCGCGTTAACCAATGCGGCCATGTCCGCATATCCTTGACGCTCCTCTTGCTGGAGTCGCGCGACGACTTCGTGACCGTAGTGGCGCATCTCGCCGCCCGGCTCATCAATGGCAATGATCTCGCTCTTGGTTCCGTACTCGCGATCGAACGAATCGACGACATCCTTGGTAAAGGTGGCGATTCCGCATTCGCGTGGCGGGAATGACCCCAGAAATAGGGTGCGAGGAACAGAGACCACGCGAAGCGCGTCAGAATGACTCAACACCAAATTGACTCCAATACCGGTTCTACAAGAAGTGCGACCGCTCGCTGCGATCATGGGGATTGTATACCCGGCGAAAATGCAGGATAAACCTGGATGCCTGTCCTGCAAGCAGGCTGCTTATATCTTCGCGCTCGGTTGGGAAGCGCCTATGCGGGCGCCCGGCTCAGCGACCGTCCCGGCCTCGATGGTGACATCATGACCGATAACGCTTCCCTTGCCGATGATTGAGCCCGCGCCGATTCGGCAACGGCTGGCGACGATGGTTTCCTCGATCTGAACGCCGTCTTCGACGATCACATTGTCCCACAAGACCGAGTTGCGAATCACCGCGCCCGCGCCGATTCGACAGCCTTTTCCGAGCACGACGTCGGGGCCGACGCGAGCGGTCGGATCGACAAACGCATCGCCTTCGAGGTGAACCGGGGCGATAAACTGCGGCCCGTTTCGCGCGCCCGCACCGCTTACCCCGGGCTCCAGCGCCAGCGGCATCGCGCCGCTCAACACGTCGCGGTGAGCGCTGAGATAGTGCTCGGGCCGGCCCAGGTCGATCCAATAGTCGCTTGTTGTGTATGCGTAGAGCCCGTGCCCATCGGCGAGAATCTTCGGGAAGGTCTCCCGTTCGATCGACACATTGCGACCGGCTGGAATCATATCCAGAACCTGCGGCTCCAGCAGATACGTGCCTGCATTCACCTCATTGGTAGGCTCGTTCCCCTTAGCAGGCTTCTCGACAAACCGCTCGATCTTTTGGTTAGCGTCATGTACGACGCACCCGAAGGCTGACGGGTCATCTACTTTAATAAGGTGCAGTGCGCCAAGGCCGCCGCGCTCCTTGTGGAAGGCCATCATCGCAGTGAGATCGAGGCTTGTCAGCACATCGCCGTTCAACACGAAGAACGGCCCGGTAATATGCTCCTGGACGTTCTTGAGCGCGCCCGCCGTCCCCAGCGGAACTTCCTCGATCACATAGGTGATCTTCATCCCCAGCGCGGACCCGTCGCCGAAATACTCGGTGATCGCTTCGGGCATGTATCCCGCCGGCAAGATCACATCGGTGATTCCGGCTGCATTCAAACGTTCGAATGTCCAAGCTAAAAACGGCACGTTCATAATCGGCACCATCGGCTTCGGTGTGCCGTACGTGAGCGGACGCAGCCGAGTACCCTCGCCACCAACCAGAACGATAGCCTGCACGAAACCTCCTTAACAACGGCGCTTATATTGGCTAGTACCCTCCCCAACCCCGCGCGAATCGGGAAGCCGGGAACTGCGCGGGTAAAAGCAAAGGCGACCAGCTATCGTCCTCTCACCGTCATCGCCGAGCATCCAGGCGGTAAACCAAAAAAAAACGCGAACTAGATAGTGTGGCTTTTAACCTAGATTCGGATGCAGAAACTCGACGAGAGCGAAGGCGTTTGATTGCGTGGACGCGCAAGGGCACAAGAGGCTCGCTCGATTCAACACCCGATCCAGATGAGGCGGCGTCGACATCCCACTCACGGATCGCCCAAATGTACCGATTATGGCTCGATGCGCTTGTGTGGGAAGGGCACCATGGACCTGCACCCCGACTTCAGCGATCTGTTGTTAGCCTTCAACGCCGAAAACGTTAGGTACCTCATCGTCGGCGCGCACGCCCTTGCGGCGCATGGCCATGCTCGGATGACGAAGGACCTCGACGTTTGGGTTGATTGCACTCCAGATAACGCTGAGCAGGTCTTTCGCGCTTTAGTCCGCTTCGGCGCTCCGCTAGACCGTGTGTCGGTATCGGACTTCGCCGATCCCGACACCATATTTCAAATCGGCATTGCGCCGGTTCGAATCGATATCCTTACCGGCATTGACGGCGTTCGGTTTCCTGATGCGTGGGGTGCGCGGCTCCAAGTGACGATCGGCGGGATTCCGACATCGGTGATCGGCCGCGAAGCACTTGCACAAAACAAACGAACCGCCGGTAGACCGCAAGACCTCATCGACCTAGCCTACCTCGAAAACGAATAACTACGGGATGGCTGGCAAAGTCAGCAGCCTCACCCGAATCCTCAACCGACCGTGCCAGCCTTCGCTTAACCTGCATGGTAGAATGATAGCCGAGAGCGCTTGTAGTATAAAGATGGCGCATTCCCGGTTCGTCTAATGGTAGGACTGCAGACTCTGACTCTGCCTATCGTGGTTCGAGTCCATGACCGGGAGCATGGCCCTATCGTCTAGAGGCCTAGGACGCCGCCCTCTCACGGCGGTAACACGGGTTCGAATCCCGTTGGGGCTAGAATGAAAACCGTCGTTTTACGAGAAATTTCTTTATTCCTTTGTTCGTCGGGGCGGCCTTGGTCACAAAATGGTCACGGT
>JALYVT010000201.1 GCA_030853105.1 Vulcanimicrobiota bacterium | reverse complement strand
GGCCCATAGTCAAGCGTCAAACCTAGGATCGACATATTGTCGGTGTTCATAACGCCGTGCTGAAAACCGACTGTTTGCCAACCCGCAATCATCCGCGCGGTCCGAATCGCGACTTCGCGTAAAAAGGCACCGTACCGCGCGGGCTTCGGCGGAAGATTCGGAAAGTGCCGCTCGATAACGAGGTCGGCAAGCGTCTCCAATTGTGAGTGTTCTCCGCGATAATAGAAATACTCGAACGTTCCGAAGCGCACGAAGCTCGGCGAAAGTCGTGTGAGGACGGCGGCGGTTTCGACGGTCTCGCGATAGACCGGATCGTCGCTGCCGACAATGGCGAGAGCGCGAGTGGTTGGGATTCCCAATGCAGACATCGCTTCACTGCAGAGATATTCGCGAATGGTCGAACGCAAAACGGCGCGCCCATCTCCCATTCGCGAAAACGGCGTCTGCCCGGAACCTTTAAGTTGAACCTCCCAGTGCTCGGCGCGCGCGTTGCGAATCGCGCCGAGAGAGAGTGCGCGGCCATCGCCAAGTTGCGGTACCCACGAGCCGAATTGATGACCGGCATAAACTGCGGCGGTTGGCAGAGAACCGCTAGCCGCCTCATTTCCTGCTAAGACTTTCACGAGCTCCGCTGAAGGGGTCTCCGGTAGATCCAACAGCGCGGCAGCCGAGGGGTTGTAACTGACGAGATACGGATCGGGGAGCGGCGTAGGCGCGGTTTCAATTGCAAACGCCGCGCCCAGACAATCGTTGCTAGGTTCGAAATGCATCGCGGAATTGCTCGGCGTCCAGCGAGGTGTGCGCGGCGATCTGCGAAAGCTTCGGCTCATCAAAATCGCTCGACTCCAGTCGAATCATGTATTTGCGCGCGACCTCATACGACTCGGTAGTCACATCGACCATGCGAATGCGAACGCGGCCGGTCTGCGGGTCGCGCAGATCGTCCAAATCGACCGGCACCACGCGGCCGCCGGAGAGTGCAATGAGTGCGCCGCTTCCCCCGCCGAGAAGATAGCGAACCGCGCCGTACCCGAGCGTGCGCGTGTATTCGACATCAAACGGAACCGGTTTCGCACACCGCAATTCGTAACCAATATCTTTGGTGACGATGGTCGTCTCCGCGCCGATTTCGATCAAACGCCGACGAACCGCGTCCTTTAGCAGCGAGCCGAGCGGAAGTTCGGCTAAGCGCGCGTGTCCGTACGCATCGCGACTGACCTGTTCGAGACCGGCCAGCGTCTGCTCGGATAGACGTTCGGCGATACCTTCCGCGATGATCGCAACGCCGTGATTGTGTCCCATTGCCTTTCGCTTGACGATCGCTCCGACAATGGTGTTGACGACGCGATTCAAATCCAAGTCGTCGCCGGAAAACTCTTCGGGAATAACCGCCAGCGTAGCGCCTGCTGCCTTACACATTCCGAGCGCTAGCGCGCCGGATTTTCGGCCCATGCTGACGACCAAGTACCAGCGTTCTGTCGTTCGCGCGTCCTCC
Source organism: Vulcanimicrobiota bacterium (assembly GCA_030853105.1). Lineage (GTDB taxonomy): Bacteria > Vulcanimicrobiota > Vulcanimicrobiia > Vulcanimicrobiales > Vulcanimicrobiaceae > JALYVT01. The sequence goes on along the minus strand of JALYVT010000201.1, from coordinate 2,381 downwards.
ATCAAGCTTTCGATGATGTTGGTGCCAACCGAGCGCGCGGTTTCAAACCCGAAGGTCGGCGCATTGTCGGGCAGCGGAAGGTCGTTGTCGATTGTTTTGGGCACGGTACAGACTCCGATTGCACCCTGCGTTCGGCCGGCAATCTGGGTTGCGCCATAGGTCGTGTCGTCTCCGCCGATGCAAACCAAGTAGCGGACGCCCAGCGTTTTCAGCGATGCTACGCAACGATCGAGTGTTGCCGCATCTCGCGCCGGATTGGTGCGCGAAGTGCGCAGTATCGAGCCACCGGTGAAGTGAATGCGTGAGACCGCTTCGATATCTAAACGAGTGACCTGTGATGTGTCGCCTTGAGCGATATGGTAGTAGCCGTCGTAAATCCCCAGTACGGACAGCCCGTTGTTGATCGCCTCGATTGTTGCCGAGGCGATCACCCCGTTGATGCCGGGTGCAGGGCCCCCGCCGACCAGAATCGCTACCGTATCGCTTGCCATGCTCTCTGCTTACGCGCCTGAGCATCGAAGTCTTACCGATTGCGCAAACTTGGCGGCGGGAAGCCTTGCCGTTTGCTTATGGAGTCGGTGTTGCTTGCGGAGTGAGACCTCCGGGCATTTGCTTGTGCTTGCTTCGCATCACCTGCAGCTTTTGATCGAACTGGGTGCGCTGTGCGGGTGTAAGCAGGTTCACCATACTATCGTGCAGCTGCTTGCGGCCGGCTCGATCCGGGGCGCTGCCCTTTGGATGGCTTTGTTTGTAGGTCGTCATCAACGATTTCATCTGCGTTTTCTGATCAGCGGTTAAGTTGACGCTATGCAGAGCGCTCATGAACGGATTGCGATGGTGCCGGTGCGGATGTTGCGCCGTAACGCTAGTTGTGGTACCTGGAGCGCTTCCGTCTGCGAGCGCAACGAGCGGCAAAGCGAGCGTCGCGGAAAATGCGATGGAAATAAAGGCAGTGGTTAGTTTCATGGCCTCAGAATAACGCGTTTTTCATAGCCGAGCCTGAGAATCGCGTTAGAGTCGGGTTAGCGAACTAGCGCGGCGTGATTGCGGCAGCGCGCACACCGGGACTTGCCTGTGCCTCGAATTGCTTGAAGTTGTCGGCGAAGAGCCCAGCCAAGCGCTTGGCCTGCGTGTCATATGCATTCTGGTCGCTCCACGCATTGCGCGGCTGCAATACTTCAGTCGGAACCTCAGGAACGCTGCGCGGAATCATCAAGCCGAAGAACGGTTCTTGTTCCAATTCGACTGCATTTAAGCGGCCGTCCAGTGCGGCATTGACCATCGCTCGCGTATGCGCAATTGACATTCGCGAGCCGACGCCGTATGGACCGCCGGTCCAGCCGGTGTTGACGAGCCAGCAAGTAACGTTGTGCTGATCGATCTTGCGCCCAAGCAATCTGGAATAGACAGTAGGATGATGCACCATGAACGGTGCGCCGAAACAGGTCGAAAAGGTTGCTGTCGGTTCGGTAACGCCGCGTTCGGTCCCGGCAACTTTGGCGGTGTAGCCCGAGAGAAAGTGGTAGAGCGCTTGGTCGCGCGTCAATTTGCTGATCGGCGGCAACACGCCGAAGGCATCGGCCGTCAGCATGATAATGGTATGCGGATTCCCGGCTCTCGAACCGGCGACGACATTCGGAATGTATTCAATCGGATAGGCGGCTCGCGTGTTCTCGGTCTTGGCTTGCGAATCAAGATCGAGTTTACGAGTCTTGGGATCGAATACCACATTTTCCAGTACGGTCCCGAAGCGATGCGATGCCGCCCAAATCTCGGGCTCGGCTTTCTGCGAAAGTTTGATCGCTTTCGCATAGCAGCCGCCTTCAAAGTTGAAGACGCCATCGGACGACCATCCGTGTTCGTCGTCACCGACCAGCGGGCGCGAAGAATCGGCTGAAAGCGTCGTCTTGCCCGTACCGGAGAGTCCGAAGAAAATCGCGACCCCTCCGTCAGCGCCGACGTTCGCCGAGCAGTGCATCGGCAAGACGTCGCGCAGCGGCATGAGGTAATTCATAACGGTGAAAACCGATTTTTTAATTTCGCCGGCGTACCGTGTGCCGCCGATCAAAATCATTCGTTTGGCAAAGTTCACCAAAATGAACGTTGGAGAGTTGGTTCCGTCGCGACTTGGATCAGCTTGAAACAATGCCGCATCAACCACCGTAAAATCCGGCACGAAATCGGCGGAAGTGGTCTCCGGCAAAATAAAAAGATCATGCGAGAATAGGCTATGCCAGGCGAACTCGGTAATCACGCGTACCGGAAGACGGTACTGCGGATCGGCGCCGACATAACAATCGAGCGAATACACCTCTCGCTCGCGCAGGTACTCGCTCACACGATCGAACAGCGCATCAAAGGCCGCACTATCGATCGGCTTG
>JALYVT010000041.1 GCA_030853105.1 Vulcanimicrobiota bacterium | reverse complement strand
AATGATCGTGCGGCGAAATACGATCAGCTTCGCGCCGTATATGCTCGGCTTGGCGAGCTTAACCAGCGTTTTAGCGCTCGCGATTATCTCGCTGCCGCGCGCCGAACAATACAAGCCGGTTCCGAAACTCGCATCGATAATACAGCAGATGCGCAGGCCCGGCGATGAAGTCGCGATCGAAGGTGTTTCCGGCGGAAACGCACTGACGTTCTACACGCAGCCGGTCGTACATACGATCGCCGTTCCGGGAGCGATCGTCCACACCGGCGACACGCAGCAGTCTGCACACGACATTATCTGCAGCGCTACGCGCGTCTTCATCGTCAGCTCGGCGCAGAACGCCGATGTACGCACCTTCGGCCGTCGCCGCCGCGTTATCACAACCCGCGGCCGCGACGCCCTCTACCTCATCGACGGCCCCGCTACTTCTTGCGGGCGGCTACGTCCGATTCTTTGACGGCACCGGCCTTATTGTTGCCGAGCGATCCGCGAATGTAGGTGACGACGCTTGCGATATCGCTGTTGCTGAGCGAACCCTTCCACGCCGGCATCATGCCGTTGTAATTTTGGCCGTTGACCGAAACATTGCCATGCAATCCGTTGAGCACGACATCGATGACCTTATGCGGGTCGCCGGTAACGAAGGTGTTGTTGGCGAGCGGCGGTATCGCGCCCGACTGACCGGAGCCGGTGGCGCCGTGACAGCTTGCGCAATTTTGAGCGAACACTTTTGCGCCGCCCGAGTTGCTGGTGGTTACGACTGACCCGCCGCCGCCCGGAGCCGCAGCAGCGGTAACCGGCGCGGCCGCAGTCGGCGTAGATGCCGCTTGCGCTTGATTTGCCATGATGGCGACCTGCGAGTAGATCGAGAGACCGATGATCGCGAACACGACCACAAACGTTCCCCAGAGAATCGGCCTGCGCGAACCGTAGCTGCGCGTTGTGCTTCGATCGATCCAAGGGATCAGCATCAGCACAATCAGGAAGATCGTTGGCACGCCGATTGTTGCGATAAGTTCCAACTGCGGCGGCGCTAGTCTCAGCAAACCGAACAGCGACAAGAAATACCAGGCCGGATAAGGTACGAAGAAAACATTCGGGTCGGCCTTCGCATCGAGAAACGGCGGAAGAACTGCGGCTAAAAACAGGATGATTACAAAGATAAGGAACGACGCGACGGTGTCCATGAAAATCTGGTTCGGGAAGAAACGGCCGGGTTTGAGCGTGCGTGGATCTTCAACCACTGGGCCGGCTCCGCCGTTATGCCGGAAGATCGCTAGATGCGCGCCGACAAGACCGATTAATGCCGCGGGCATTAGCCAAACATGCAGCCCGAAGAACCGATTGATGGTATTGGTGCCCATTGTGCCGCCGCCTTGCGCAATGTTTTGCATTAGCGGACCGAGTACCGGCGCACCGCCGGTGATGTTGAGCGAGACCTGCGACGCGAAGTATGCATTCATATCCCACGGAAGCAGATAGCCGGTTAATCCCAGCGCCAGCGTCACTAGCAGCAGAATTACGCCGACGATCCATTGAAGTTCGCGCGGAGCTTTGTACGCACCCCAGATCAAGACTTGCAGCAAATGCAAGAAGACCAGAGCGATCATTGCCGACGCGCCCCAATAATGAATGCTCAGCATGTAGTGCTGGAACGGGTTGTCGTAGATTGCTTTGGTTGACTCCCATGCGGTCGTTGCCGATGGTGCATAGAAAAATGTAAGGAAGATGCCCGTTGTAATTTGGACGATCATTGCGAACAGCGTTGCGCTGCCGAAGACGTACCAATAACTTGCACCGCCCGGAACGTCCTCGATCAGAAACTCCTGAGCCATGGTGACGAAACCGGTGCGCTTGTCGATCCAGCCTAACATTGTTTCTCCTACTTCCTTACGACTGGTACGAGACGACGACGCGATCGGGAACATTCGGCGCGTAACGAATCCAGGTTATCTGCGCCATGCCGCTCTGTTCGCGCAGCGGCAGCGGATCGAGTCCGCGCGGAGCAGGCCCCGCGACGTGGGTGCCGTCGAGGTTGAACTGCGAACCGTGGCAGGGGCACTGGAACTTGTTCGCATCGCCGTGCCACTCGAATCGGCAGCCAAGATGCGGGCAGATCGGGCTGAAGATGACAAAGCCCATATTGATCGCCGAAAACGGCTGGCCTTTGCCGAATAGGTCGGGACGTGCTTTTTCAAATGTCGCGGTCTCGGTCTTAAGCCCCCAGACGTACTGCGCGGTGGCCTCCTCGGGCAGGTAGCTATCTTTAACTTTCAGCGTGAACGAAAGCTTGATCGGTTTCGCGGCGGCGGTCTGAAGCTGTTTGAACTCGGTCGGGTTGAGCGGCGACCACGTTCCGCCGGCGGACGAGGTTTTCGGAGGCGCCAGCGAGCCTAGGATCGGAATGGCTAACCCAAGGCCGATTAAACCGCTCATGACGGTCGTGGCGTTGGCCATGAACGTGCGCCGGGTGACCTCTTCGGCCGTGCCGGGTTCGTCGTAGGCACTCAAAATTTTGCGCCCTCCGCTAGTAGCGGGGGCATCGGCTCCATGGTTTGACAAAACGATCATCTCCGAAAAGTACGGGCAAATCTTTCCCTCGATGATACGCCCGCCCTCTAACCAGGCGCGCCTACAAAACTCGCCCGCGCCCTTGGCTTAGGCTGGAAATGGCCGTCTTGCCGCTGAATTGAGAGCCTTATGACCCGTGAAATCCTAAAGCGCACGTCGATAGTTGCCTTGATGCTGTTGTTCGCGGGCGTATTCGCGTTGCCGTCGAGTGCTCATGCCAACAGCGTGAGAGTGGTGCGCGATGTGGCCTATGCCCCGCCGGTCGCGGGCGGCAAACACGACCTGGACATCTACGCGCCGAGGAATGCGGCTGGTCTGCCGGTCGTGATTTTCATTCACGGCGGCGGCTTTGCGCTCGGCGACCGTTCCGACTACGCATACCTCGGCAGGGCCTTGGCTAACCTTGGTGTGGTCGCGGTGCTGCCGTCCTACCGACTGATCCCGAACACCGATGCGAATGGCACCATCGCGGACGCCGCGGCAGCGGTAAAATGGACCGGCACGCATATAAAAACGTACGGTGGCGATCCGACGCGAGTAATTCTGGTCGGGCATTCAGTCGGCGGCTACCTAGTCGCGATGCTCGCCCTCGACAGAAAGCTGCTGGCGGATACCGGTATTACCGTGCGCGGAACCCTTGCACTTTCCGGCTGGGATTACGATGTGCGCCAAGTCGGGCTCGGTTTGCTGGCCGCATCATCCGACGAGGTACCGATATTCTTCGGTTCGGGCGAACCAGCGCGCGCGGCGGTGTCCCCGATAACCTACGCACGCAAAGACGCCGCTCCCCTGGTGTTGGTATGCGGCGGAGACGGCGACGAGTACGCCTGCTTCCAGCGCGGCTTGCTGGTGAAAGCGCTCTCGCGCGTTGGCTCCAACTTCACAATCGTGGATGACCCGAGTGCGGCACATCTCGACACCGTCTCCCGACTTGCCGAGCGAGGAAGCGTCGAACAATCCGCGCTTCTGCGATTACTCGATCGGCCGTAGCGGCATAAAGTCTAGTCAACTAGACTTACCCGTGCTAGCATAGATGGGTGAAAACAGTCGGTATTTTCGAGGGCAAGACGCATTTTTCCGCATTGATCGAAGAGGCACACAACGGTCAGACTATTGTCGTGACCAAAAACGGTAAGCCGGTGGCGCAAATTAGTCCGCTCCACGATACAACAGCCGGAGACAGTGCAGCCGAAGCCATGGACCGCATACTCTCGAGCACCGCGAGGCTCAATGGCGTTACAATTCGCGAGCTAATTGATGAAGGACGCCGGTATTAAACCTCGTGCGGTGCTCGATACTTCCGCAGCGATGAGTTGGCTCTTCGAAGACGAGCGAGACGACGTTTCGGTCGCAATGGCCGTTGAAGTGCGCGAGCGGGGAGCCGCAGTACCGGTTTTGTTTCGATGGGAGACTCAAAGTGCTTTAATCGCATCTGTTCGCCAAAAACGAATCTCTTATGAACAAGCGGTAACGCATCTTCATTCGTTCGACAAGCTCCATCTTCGGCCCGACGAATTCATCGCAAACGCCTCGTTCTCAACTGGATTCGATCTCGCTCGCCGATTCGCGTTAACGCCGTACGATGCGGCGTACATTGAACTCTCTTTAAGAACATCGTTACCGCTTATGACTCGTGATAAAAAACTCGCTAGCGTTGCCGCCGAATTAAACTTTTTGTGGGCCGCGCCGGAATAAGCGTTCCTCTGGCGATCGCCGAGGTGTGTTCGCGATGACACGAAACGCAAAGCGTTTCGAGATTGTCGAGATGGTGCGCGCAGCTTAGGGTGCCGTGTTGACCGAGACACGGATCGCGGTGATTGACCTCGATGCGCTGCGTTTTGCGTCCGGCTCGCCACTCGCGCATTGCGGTGCGGTAGGCGACTTCGCTCGAATGCTTCTTGCGCGACGGACGAACCGTCGGCTTGTGCCCGCATTTCCGACAGCGATGCTTGTCACGGCGTTTTGCGGCGCTGCGCGCAAGCGTCCACCAGTGGTTGGTCCAGAACGCATCGGAACACGCATCACTGCACCAGGTGCGTCGGCGTTTCGGCAACGCCGACCCGCACCACGAGCATCCACCCTCAGTCGCGCGCGCTAGCCGGCAATTTGCCAGCAGCGCGGCGCTTTTAGGCGCGGGTCGATTACTTCGCGTGAACGGCTTTAGCCATCTTCGCAAGCGACCCGAATGCACCGCTGTCGGAGACCGCGAGCTCAGCTAGCGCCTTGCGATTGAGCGTAACGCCTGATTTCTTCAGGCCGTTCATAAAGACCGAGTAACTCAGTCCCTCTTGGCGCGCGGCAGCGTTGATGCGGCTGATCCAGAGCGAGCGGAAGTCGCGTTTGCGGACGCGTCGATCGCGAAATGCGTACGCAAGTGAATGCAGGAGCGCTTCGTTTGCAACGCGGTAGTTGCGGCGGCGAGCGGCGCGAAAGCCCTTCACCAGCTTCATGACCTTGCGGCGATGTTTGATTCCGTGAACGCCGCGTTTAATACGTGCCATCTATTCGAATCCTCCCCTTAAACCAAGTACGGGATCGTCGGCGCTAAGCGCTTGAGATCGCCTTTGAAAACGGGCTGGTCTTTGCGGAACTTGCGTTTGCGTTTGCGCGTCTTCTTGCTGAGAATATGGCCGCATCCGCTGAACTGATGGCGATGCATCACTTTGCCGGTCGAACTGACCTTGACACGTTTGGCGGTTCCGCGGTGGGTGCGAATCTTAGGCACTGGTAGGCTCCTTCGTTGCGATCGTAACTTCTTCGTCGTGGTCGTCGTCGTGGTCGTGCACATGGCTGTCGTCGGTCAGCGGACCCTCCTTGAGTTCTTTCGGCGTCGAGAACTTCGGAGGACCGGTCGGCACCGCGCGGGGCGCCAAAATCATGAACATATTCTTGCCTTCGAGTTTGGGTTCACGCTCGACCGATGCGATCGGCAGCATATCTGCGGCCATGCGATCGAGCAGCCGGCGTCCAAAACTCGCGTAGGTAATCTCCCGCCCGCGAAACATGATCGTGATCTTGACTTTGCTGCCGTCGGCGAGCAGGCGTTCGGCCATGCGTGCTTTGGTTTCGTAGTCGTGGGTCTCGATCTTGGGCCGAAGTTTGACTTCCTTCAACTCCCAATTTTTCTGCTTCTTGCGGGTATCTTTGTCTTTTTTCGACTGCTCGTATTTAAGTCGTCCGTAGTCTCCGATTTTACACACGGGCGGCTGCGCCGTCGGCGAGACCTCGATCAGATCGAGTCCGGCCACGCGAGCCTTGGCGAGGGCATCTTCGGTGAGCATGATCCCCAGTTGCGCGCCGTCCTCGTCTATGACGCGGACTTGACGAATGCGGATCTGGTCGTTTACGCGGAGCGGTCGAGCTATGGCATATCTCCTGACAAGCAATAAAAAAATGGCGTCGCCGAAGCGACCCCACTATGAACCTACCGTCGGTTCTCGTGAAGACCGGATCGCCCGAGGGCATCCGGTGAGAGCCTTGCGGCCCTACTTCGGCCCGGCTAGTGTACCACAACCCGCCGGGTCGCTGTCAAATCCATCCCTCGCAGGGGTCGGTGCGTCCCTCGCGAGCGTCCAAACGTTCGTATCGGGCTTGTAAAATCGAGCCGGGAACCTGCGGCCAGCCGAACCACGAGCGGAATGCGTGGTACGCCGGTGACCCAGAGACTGGGAAGCGATCGAATGCCCCGCGCCACCCCTCAAACAGCGCGAACGTAGCGGCGGTCGGAATCACGCCGAAGTCCCAAGCACTGCAAATCCGATGAATGTAGTCCGCGCGATCTTCGGGCGCATCGAACGACGCAGGAGCGTCTTCGTCCGGATATACACTGTAGTCAATGTCGGCTGAAGTCACGAACTCGATCTCCTATCCGGCCGTCCGATGAACTCCGTTTTGAAAAACGTGCGCCTGTTTTCTGCCCGCTCACGCTGATCTTTCGGCAATCGTCCTAGTGGCGTGCGTAGTTCCAACTCCGACATGTTCCGCGCAACGCTTTCCTTTGCTTGCTGAACATCAACACCGGGGTTTTTTCGCTGCCAGAGCCGCCAGCATTCGTCAGCGGTGACAAGTTCGCGCGTCACTAGCTCGTAGATGTCCACAAAGTCGCGCGGAGCACCTCGCCGCACTACCGCGTTCATCTTCGAGCCCACGTTGTCAGCGAGCGATTCGAGTTTTAGAGGCGCCCAGGTGCTCGGCCCCGCGGGTTCCAATTGCACATCGCGCACGGAGACCTGAAAAGAGAACACTTTTTTTGAGCCGTCTCGAATTTCGTATGAAGCCGTATCGCCCCATGTGCGAATCGCGTATCGAAAACCGTGCGCCTCCGCGACGTCTTTCATGATCTTGTCGATTAAGTGAACTGCGTCGTCGTTTACGGATTCGACCCACCAGGCGTCGATATCATGAGTTGGACGAAAATCCAGGTAGTGCTTAAGCGCGATCCCTCCGCCCAAGATCAATGCCGCAACCGCCGGATGCCCTTTTAGCCTGTTCAAGACCTCAACGGCAAGCAGATCGAGTGACTTCGGAGTAGTTGGCGACGCTGACATGACCAATTCAGTATACACGATCGCTCCACGCCCAAATTTACCAATCCGGGCGATCAGGCGAATAGGCGTCGGCCTTCCCGCTTCCGAACAGGCAGTCTTAGTGACGAATGACCTGACCATCCGCGTGGCGACGGTGAACGGCTCGGGGAGCCAGTCCTCCAATTTGGTACTGACCAATGCGATCTTTCGGCTTGGCATTCCGGTCGCGCCGAAAAATGTTTTCCCATCGAATATCGAGGGGCTGCCGACCTGGTTTGACGTGCGCGTGTCACCGCGAGGCTATCAGTGCCGCAGCAAGGAGATCGACCTGCTGGTTGCGCTCAATTCGGCTACGTGGCGCGAAGACGTCGCGAGTGTGCGATCGGGCGGCGTGGTCGTTCATGAGGCGACCTATACCTTGACTGATTCGACCAAGCGCGACGATCTCACATACTACGCCGTGCCGTTCGGCGAGCTTGCAAAGACGAAGCTGGCTGCGGGCGCGCTCCGCAAGTATCTTGTGAATATGATCTACGTCGGCGTTGTGGCCGAGTTGCTTGGGATAGATGTTGCGATTATCGAGGCGGCGGTCGGTTCGCAGTTCCGCAGTAAACCGGCGGCAGTTGAAACCAATATGGCGGCGGTCCGAGTGGGCATCGATTATGCGCGCGAACATCTGGAGAAAACCGATTCGTATCGGCTGGTACCGATGACCGGAAAGACCGACGGCATACTGTTTATGGACGGAAACCGGGCTGCGGCGCTCGGCTGCGTGATGGCCGGATGTACCGTCGCGGCCTGGTATCCCATCACACCGTCATCATCACTCTGCGAATCGTTTATCGCGCTCTGCGATCGCTATCGAACCGATAAAGAAACCGGCGAGCGTAACGCGGCGATCATCCAAGCCGAGGATGAATTAGCGGCGATCGGAATGGTATTCGGTGCAACGTGGGCCGGTGCGCGCGCGATGACCTCGACCTCGGGGCCGGGCCTGTCGCTGATGGCCGAACTTGCAGGGTATGGCTACTACACCGAACTGCCCGGCGTGATCTTCGATGTGCAGCGCGCCGGTCCATCGACCGGGTTACCGACACGCACGATGCAGGGTGATCTTGCTTTTGCGTACACGCTCTCCCACGGTGACACCAAGCACATCGTCATTTTGCCGGCGACCGTGCAAGAGGCGTACGAACTCACGATGGACGCGTTCGACTTAGCCGATCGCTTTCAAACGCCGGTCTTTGTGTTGAGCGACCTCGATCTGGGCATGAACCTCTGGATGAGTTCGCCGCTACCCTATCCGGAAAAATCCTTCGACCGGGGCAAAGTGCTGAACGCCGTAGATCTTGCGGCGGTGGAATCGTGGGGCCGTTATCGCGACGTTGATAAGGACGGCATTCCCTACCGCACGATTCCGGGCACCAATCACCCCGACGCCGGCTTTTTTACGCGCGGCAGCGGGCACGATGAAGATGCGAAGTACTCCGAATCGCCCGAGGTCTATCAAACCAACCTCGATCGTCTCATCCGTAAGCACGATACTGCAAGAAGCGCGGTGCCGCAGCCGATTGTGGACGATAGCGGTTGCGAGGCGGGAATCCTCGCATTCGGGACGACGCATCACGCGATAATCGAAGCGCGCGACCGCCTTCACGAAGAAGGCATTTCCACTGATTATCTGCGTTTGCGCGCGCTGCCGTTTTCAGCGGAGGTGCAAGCGTTTATCGAGCGGCACAAACGCGTGTATGTTATCGAACAGAACCGCGACGGTCAATTGTATGGCCTACTCAGAACCGAATTACCCTCGAACCTGATCGAGCGATTACGGTCGATTCGACACTACAACGGCGTGCCGATTGATGCGAGCGTGATTCTCGATCCGCTTCTTGCCGGCGAAGCTGCGCTCACCGTCGTGAACGCCTAGGAGAGCGATGAGTACTCAGGCTCCAATCAACCTAAATCTCATCGGCCTCACGCGAGAAGTCTACAAGGGGCTGCCCACGACGCTGTGCGCCGGCTGCGGGCACAACTCGATTACCAACCATCTTATTAAAGCGTTGTATGAGACGGGCGTGCAGCCGCATCTGCTGGCTAAGATGAGCGGAATCGGATGCTCATCGAAAACACCGGCCTACTTCGTCGAGAGCGCGCACGGGTTCAACGGCGTTCACGGGCGTATGCCGTCGGTAGCAACCGGGGCGAAACTTGCCAACCGCGAGTTGCTGGTACTCGGTATCAGCGGCGACGGCGATACCGCGAGCATTGGGCTCGGGCAGTACTGCCACATGATCCGCCGCAATGTCGATTGCACCTATATTATTGAAGATAACGGCTGCTACGGACTCACAAAAGGCCAGTTTTCCGCGACGGCCGACTTGGGTTCAAAACTCAAGGGCGGCAAGGTCAACGATTTTGAGACGATCGATGTTTGCGGGCTGGCGCTCGAACTCGGCGCAACCTTTGTTGCGCGCTCGTTCTCGGGCGACGGCAAGCAACTGATCCCGCTGCTGAAAGCCGCGTTCGCGCATCGCGGAACCGCGGTCCTGGACATCATCAGTCCGTGCGTGACGTTCAACGATCACGAAGGCTCGACCAAGAGCTACGCCTACATCAAAGAGCATGGGTTCACGCTGCACACCCCGGATTTTATTCCCGGCAGCAAAGAGATCGTAGTTGACTACGATCCCGGCACGGCGCAAGACATCGAGTTCGAGGACGGCTCGCACGTGATCTTACGCAAACTTGATCGCGACTACGACGCGACCGACGGCTCTCACGCGCGCGCAATCATCCACGAAACGCGCGAACGAGGCGAACTGGTTACCGGTTTGCTCTACGTCGATACCGCAGCCGGCGATCTTTGCGCCCGAGAGCATCTCACGAAAACGCCGCTCGCCCAATTGAATGAAGCCGATCTGCGGATCGGCCGCGACGATTGGGCAAAACTCATGTCGACCGCTCTCTAAGCGTGGCTGCTACCGGCATCAAAGCCCGCTCCGCACTAACGCTGGCGGCACTGGGTATCGTTTTTGGCGATATCGGAACCAGCCCGCTCTACGCATTCCGCCAATGCTTTCACAACGGCTTGAATCTTGCACCGACCCGCGAGAACGTGCTTGGAATTATCAGCCTGATTCTGTGGTCGCTGATCATCATCGTCTGCATTCGCTATATCAGCATGATTATGCGAATCGATCACGACGGTGAAGGCGGCATCCTCGCGTTGCTCGCGCTGGTGCTTCCGAATAGCAAACGCGGCGTCCCGCCGCGCGCCACTTGGCTGACATTTTTAATCTTGGTCGGCGCCGGAATGCTTTTTGGGGATGGTGTGATTACGCCGGCCGTCTCGGTGCTCTCGGCCGTTGAAGGTCTCAGCGTTGCGACCAGCGCGGCACAGCCGTACGTCATACCGATCACCGTCGGCATTCTAATTGCGCTGTTCGCGTTTCAGAGTCGCGGAAGCCAGCGAATCGGAACGATATTCGGCCCGGTCATGCTGCTGTGGTTTGGCATGATCGCGCTCCTGGGAGTTCGGGGATTGATCGGCAATCCGGGCGTCTTCGCGGCGATCAATCCGATTCACATCGTGCGCTTTCTCGGCAGTAACGGCGTAAGCGGTTTAATCGTGCTTGGCGCGGTGGTGCTTTGCATCTCGGGAGTAGAAGCGCTGTACGCCGATATGTCACACTTTGGGCGGATGCCGATTGCACGGGCCTGGTATGCAATCGTCTTTCCGGCGCTGGTTCTCAATTACGTCGGACAGGGTGCGTTGGTGTTAACCGATCCGAAAGCATTGGATGCGCCGTTTTTTGCGCTTGTCCCGCAATGGGGAACGTACATTGTAGTCGCTGTCGCAACCGCGGCGACGATCATCGCCTCTCAAGCGCTCATCTCGGGCGCATTCACGCTGGTAACCCAAGCGATTCAGCTCGGCTATGTGCCGCGTCTAAAAGTTGTGCACACCTCGCAAGAACACGCGGGTCAAATCTACGTTCCGGCGCTCAATGTCGCGCTTGCAGTTGTCTGCATTGCCCTCGTGGTCTATTTTCAAAGCTCGGAGCGGTTAGCCAACGCTTACGGGCTTGCCGTCGCGGTCACGATGGTGATTACGGAGATCGGCTACTTCGTCGTGGTGCGCGATAAGTTCAAATGGCAACTTTCGAAGGCGCTCGCCCTCACCGTACCGTTTCTGCTGATCGAACTGTTTTACGTCGGTGGGAGTATTCCAAAGATTCCGGCTGGCGGCTGGATTCCGATAGCTATTAGCGCGGTGTTGTTCGCAATAGCGGCCGCCTGGCGAACCGGACGCCGCCGGGTCACCTCAAGTTTGGTCGAACAATCGATCCCGCTTGAAGATTTTCTCAAAGTGGTCCGCAGCGCGGGTAGCGCAAAAATTGAGGGGACCGCCGTGTTCATGACCGGCGATTCGGAGGGCGTTCCGTTTGCGCTGCGTCACGATTGGGCGCGCACTCACGCGGTTCACGAACGCGTCGTGCTGCTGACATTTGTACCGGCGACCGAGCCGTTCGTTCCTGAGGCGCAACGCGTGACCGTTGAACGACTCACGCCGCGCTTATTGCGCGTCAAGGCGCGGTTTGGGTTCATGGAAGAGCCGAATATCGCGCCGATCGTTGCGGCTTGCGCCACGCAAGATTTACACCTTGACGATCATCGCACGACCTATTACACCGCCGACCCGCAGATCGTTCCGCGCGACAAAAATATCGTGCGTGCCGTCGTCCGCTTCCTCTACATTTTCCTATGGCGAAACACGCGGCGGATTACCGATAACCTCGGCATTAAAGCCGATCAGCTTGCCAAACTCGGGCTCGAAGTTCCGATGTAGCTTCCCCGCAGTAAGGCGGCATTGCGGTGCGCACTCAAACCCTCGGCCTGCGCCAGTAGGGCGGTCTGCACAATCAGTGGCTCGCTCGGTGCCGCCGTGAATTGTTGAAATGTTCGGACAGTAAGAAAACTCAGCACCGAGAGTCCCGAGGCGAAGCGTGCGGTTCCCGAGGTGGGCAGCACGTGGTTGGGCCCCAGTCCGTAATCGCCGAAGGCTTCAGCCGAGATCGCGCCGATGAACAGCGATCCGTATGCGACAGCGCGGTTGGAGAGCAATTCGGCGCGCGCGCCTTGCAGATGCAGATGCTCCGGCGCAACCGCGTTGGCGGCATCGATCGCTTGCGCGAGCGGCATGACGGCGCAAATGCTCTGCGCCAGCGCTTCCTGCGCAATCGGCGCCGTCGATAACGTAAGCAACTGCCGTTCGAGTTCTACGTTCACTGCGTCTACAAAAGCTGCATCATCGGACAGCAGCACGGCGCGAGCAAGCACATCATGCTCGCACTGCGCAAGAATATCGGCCGCGACATACTCGGGGTCGGCGTCGTTTGAGGCAATGATGAGAATCTCCGACGGTCCCGCCAGCGCGTCGATTCCGCATTGACCGAAGACGGCTCGTTTCGCTGAAGCAACGTATGCATTTCCCGGACCAACGATGAGATCGACCGGCGAAATCGTCGGCGTGCCATAAGCGAGCGCCGCGATGGCCTGCGCGCCGCCGACAAGATAGAACTCGGCGATACCGGCGATATGCGCTGCAGCAAGCATGGCCGGATCCTCCGACGGAGAGCAGACGACAATATGTGCGACTCCTGCAACACGCGCCGGTACGACCGACATCAGCAACGACGACGGCAGCGGGTACCGGCCGCCCGGAATGTACGCGCCGACGCGTCGAATCGGCATTATCCGATGGCCGATCAGCGCATTGTCGGCGGCAACGCTCACATCCAAAAACGCTTCTCGCTGGACGCAAGCAAATGCTCGAATTCGCGCGCAGGCACAATTCAGAGCATCGCGCAATGCCGGATCGATGCGTTCGTAGGCTGCGATGAGTTCATCGCTTTGAATTCGGCGAGGCCGCGGGTCGCCGAACTGCGCCGCAAACCGCGCGAGCGCTTCGTCGCCGTCACGGCGCACCTCATTAATGATGACATCGACATTCGGCAGTGACCGAATGGGCTGCGTCTGCGTTACTGCCTCAGCCGAGACACGCCGCAAAATCTGCCGGGTCATCCGGCGGCCCGCGATCCGAGCTGCGCCATGACATCGGCGATCGTAACACCCGCGCGTTGCATCTTTACACTCATGAAGTACAGCAGGTCCGCGCACTCCCATGCAACTTCGGGAACACTTTGCGCTTCACAGACTTCGTCCGCCTCTTCGCGCAGCTTTGCGTTCAGCAATTCTGAATCTGCGAGCAGACGCTGCGTAAACGATCGGCCTGGCGTCGCCCCGGCGCGCTGATCGATTCGCGCGATCAGGTCCTGCCACGCAAAGCGCGTTGAATCAAAACAGCGTTCCTCGCCGGTGTGGCAAGCCGGGCCGGTCTGCTCCACGTAAAATATCAGGCTATCGCGATCGCAATCCGCAGCGGCGCGAACCAGGCGTTGGCGGTGAGACGAACTCTCGCCCTTTCGCCACAGCGCGTTGCGCGAGCGACTCCAATAGATGCCGGCTCCTTCAGCTAATGCAGCCTTCAGAGATTGCGGACTCGAATAGGCGAGCATTAGCGGCTTGCCGCCGGCTACGTCGCAAACGATCGTCGGCACGAGTCCCTGACCTTTCTTAAAATCAATGGTTTGCACGAAGGCTTGCTCGGGTTCGATCCGATCGGTGTAGATCGCCATTCCGACTTGCGCATCGATCCCGATCCGGTCGAGCGAAACGATATCCTGGATGGAACTTATGCCGCCGGCAAAGGTGAGCGATCCCGTGATCTCGTTGCGAAGCGTGGCCGCGAGTTCGAGATCGGCGCCGTCGAGCATGCCTTCGTGGGCGATGTTTGTAAACAGAAAACCCGAGCAGTACGGGCGGAGTCTGCGCGCGCGCTCTACCGGCATCTCGTCACTAAGCGTACGCCAACCGTCAACTGCGACTCGTCCCGCCTTCATGTCGAGCGCGACCA
>JALYVT010000200.1 GCA_030853105.1 Vulcanimicrobiota bacterium | reverse complement strand
CTTGGTTGCGCATCGCAGTGCGGCGCAGCAGTTTTTTGAAGCCTGCGGCTATCGAGAAGAAGCGGTGCTGCCGCAGCACACGTTTAAGCTCGATATGGCGGTGATGCGCAAGTTTCTGCTATAGCGGAGGCGGCCGACGTCGGCGGTTGCGCTGTTTTACCGGCGCGCGCGCAGATTGAGCGGGCCGCGACTTGACGCGGCGTGCGGGCTGCCAATTCGGACCGAGATTGCGGTGCTGGCCGAGCGTGCCGTCGTAGAGATAGACTGCCCCCCCATGCGATGATGCAGTGACCACCGGACCGCCGCTCCCCAAAGTCGCGGTTTTGTCGGTCGAATTTCCGCTGACGTCGGCACGCCGATCGAATGTTGAATAGATCCTACCGCTCTGGCTATGAGCCCCGAACTGCACGTTGTTTCCGGCGGCAAGGCCGAGCGCAACGTTGCCGTTCTCGGATTCGAAACGCGCAAGCCCCGGCTCGAAGGAGCCGTTGTCGTAGACGATCGAGCCGTCGATGCTGTTAGCTTGAATCTGGGTTACATGGCAGCGTTCGAAGCGCATGTTTCCAAGCGCGGTGCGCGCACGCAATCGACTGAACTTCGAATCAGTCGCGACGATTGGTCCGCGCATTGACTGCACGTAACCGTTGCCGCCGTCATTGTTGAGAAAGACGCCGGCCGCGCGCGTGTGAATGAAGAACGTTCCTTCGCGATATCCGCTAAGCTGGACTCGGCCGCGTCCGATTTGCACGATCAGGAGCGCCGTGTTTTGAGGGATCATTACGGTTGTGCTATTGGCAAATGCGGCTTTCAAGACGACTCCGTCATGTGGGCTGTTTGAGACCGACGAGAGCGGAAACGACTCGACCGGCAGCGTTACCGGGCCGTCCGCTCCATCAATTGTTCCGGATGGAACGTTGATCTGCACCGGCACGCTTTTGGCGACGACATTCGGGTTAAAATGCGACGTAGAAAATTGATCGCTCGAATCGACTTGAACGGCCGGACGATCCCATGTCCGGATCGCGAGCGTACCGCCTCGCAGTAAGATGCGAACCACCGGAGGGTTGGAGACAGCAACGCTCATCGGGTTGGCGTGGGCCAACGCCGCCGCCCCCAACACGAATGCCGGCACCGCGGCCGTCGCCGCGAGCCGACGCAGTCCGCCGCTCATAGTCACGGCTTCAGTATAGGCGAACGAAGCGGGATGGCGCATGAAGCTCAGATGATAGTCCGCGCGGCCAACGGGAAACGAACGCGAAATACCGCGCCGCCGGGGCGGTTTTCAGCCTCGACTTGCCCGCCGTGGACGCGAGCGATCGAACGGACGATTGCCAAGCCCAGGCCGGTTCCGGATATCTCTCGGGTTCGTGCTCTGTCAGCCCGATAGAAACGCTCGAAGATCAGTGGAAGCTCCTGCGCGTCGATTCCGGGCCCGCTGTCGGCGACCTCGACGATCGCTTGAGCGGCGGTCTTCGAGACGGACACCTCAACTGTCCCGCGATCGGTGAACTTGATTGCGTTGTCGATTAAGTTCGTGATGAGTTGGCGAATCAGATGCTCGTCGCCGATGATGATCGGATCATCGGTAGAAGGCTGCAAACGCAGGGTCAAGCCCTTTTCGGCAGCCCGCTGCTGGGTGCTTTGGATTGCTGCCTGCGCCACCGCATTGAGTCCAAGCTCGGCCTTCGGAATATCGTCGCCCGAATCTGCCTTTGCGAGCGTCAGCATGCCGTTCACCATTCCGGCGAGGGTGGCGCTCTCGTCTGCGATCGTCTGCAGGCTTTCGCGACGAATGCGATCGTCGGAGTCGGCCCAGCGTTGCAGCATCTGCGCGTTGGCATTGATTGAGGTTAGCGGCGTCTTAAGTTCGTGCGATGCATCGGAGATGAATTGTCGTTCGCGCGCGAAGGCCTCTTGAAGCCGTTCCAGCAGCTCGTTGAAACTACGCGCTAACCGACCGATCTCATCGGTGCGCTGAGCGGATGGAACGCGGCGGCTGAGGTCTTCGGAACCGATATTTTGGATCGCACGTTCGAGCTGTTTGATCGGGCGAGTTGCCTCGGAGGCTAACACGATCGAAAGCAGGATGACTGAGGCTCCGGCAGCCAGTAAGATGACGGCGATTGTTTCGCGCGTGCGCGCAAACGCATTCGCGACAGCGTCGAGATTTTCGCCGATATGGACGATTGCTTGCGGCTTGCCATTGACTGAGAACAGACGCTCGACAATCTCAAACTCGCCGAGAGGGGTACGGATCGTGCGAGTCTGGCGATCATTCGAGAGCGTTAAACCGATCGCCGGCGGAAACGTCATCGCGCCCATGTTGGAACTCTTGGCAAGCGGATAGCCGTGCGTGGTGTCGACTTGCACCATCACTGTCGTGGAAGACCAACGTTCCAAGTTATCGGTACTCTCCAGCGCCTGCAGGGGTGACACCGAACTCTCCGGCACGGTGATAAATGGGTTTGCATTCGGCAATGTCGCGCGCGCGATATCTTGCATGGTGTTATCCAGCCGCGTTCGCACCTGGTCGATCAAGATCGACCGAAACGAAACCGAGATCGCAATACCAACCACCACGATCACCGCAATCAGCAGCAACGCATACCAGCTCGCAATGCGCCACCTCAGCGACCTCAACACAACCTCACCCGCAATGCAAGGCGGATTGGCCGTCCATCAATCTTTGATTGTGTAGCCGACGCCGCGCACGGTTGCAATCAATTTCTCGTCGTGGCCATCATCGATCTTGCTGCGCAGATAGCGGATGTAGACGTCGATTAGATTTGAATCGCCTAAAAAATCGCTGCCCCAGACGCCGTTGAAGAGTTCATCGCGTGAATGGACCTTGTTGCGATGCAGCAGCAGATACTCCAGCAGTGCGTACTCTTTGGCGGTGAGCGGGGCCACAGCGCCGGCACGCTGCACTTCGTGACGATCCCGGTCCATGACCAGATCGCGAAATTCGATTATGTTGAGTTGCGGGGACCGCTCGCGCAAGCGCGCTCGAACCCGCGCGAGCAGTTCTTCAGTAGAAAACGGTTTCGTAAGGTAATCGTCGGCTCCCAGATCGAGGCCCGCGACCCGATCGGGAACCCGGTCCTTGGCTGTGAGCATGATGATCGGAACGCGGCTCTTAGCGCGCAGCCGCTTGCAGACTTCCATACCGTCCATTCGCGGCAGCATCAAATCCAGTATGACCAAATCGGGCTCTTTAAGCGCGAGTTCTAAACCGCTTAGGCCGTCGCGAGCGACTTGTACTTGATAGCCTTCGTGTTCGAGCTCAAGCTGAAGTACGCGGCTGATTGCCGCGTCATCTTCAACGACGAGAACCTGGAACTTTCGGTTGGATTCATCCATACCGACCTTATCGGCTGCCTAGCGCTTGTCGTTCAGTACCCGAACCGGCATAAACGTCGGCGATAAGAGCGAGAGCCAAAGTGCGGCGCCGCCGCCAACTGCAATCCATACCAGCGTATTTGGCGCCGATATCAGATGCCATGCAACATTCGATAGCGTGGAGACAGTTCTAAGGAAGTTCTCACCTCCGCCGCTCACGAGCACACTAACGAGCCAGACCGCCAGCGCGGCCAGTATTCCGATGCTCCAAATCTCCCACGGCTTCACATCGAGCGGCTGCCGATAGACGGTCGAGGCCAGAATCGCGGTGCGCAGATCCGCCGGCGGCTCCTCAAGCTCAAGGGCGAACAGGGCCCGGTCGAGCGCATCGTCGCTATCGTAGTTCATTCATATACCTCCGCCGTCGGCTCGCTCAGGAGCTTTCGTAGATGTTCTTTTGCCCGAAATAGGTGCGTTTTCACCGTTCCGATCGGGAGTTTGAGGACTGCGGCAATCTCGTCGTACTGCTTGCCTTGCA
>JALYVT010000040.1 GCA_030853105.1 Vulcanimicrobiota bacterium | reverse complement strand
AGAACGGGGCATTACGGTCCGACCGAACGATTATATCAATCCCGCGCTGGGCACCCCGCTCGCCGATAACTTGGTGATCGATTACATCGCCGCCGTTCCCATCAAAATCGTGAACGCGGGCGGCACGAGAACAATCGTCACCTCCGCACCGGATGTCGGGACGCTGCTCGAACAGCAGGGCCTGTATCTCGGGAAGACCGACAAGGTCTTTCCGTCGATCGAGGCACCGATCGCCGCAAATGCGACTGTCCACATCGTGCGCATAAGCCGTTGGGATCGTCGTGAAAAACGCCGCATCGCAGCGAAAATCATCCGTCGTATCGACTTCCGACTCACGCCCGGGTCGTCCAAAATCCTCTCAAAAGGAGAGGGCGGCATTCGCGAAAGCATGGTCCGCTATACGCAGACCGATTACGGCAAGGTGCAGCGCAACGTCCTCATTAGCCGCATTGTGCGCAAACCGAAACCGCGCATTATCCTGGAGGGTGCAGACGAATTCGTCGCATTTGCGCAAGCCGATCGCGGCGGAATCAGCAAAACGTCCTACATCGCGGCGAGTTCGCTTCAGATGGTCGCGACGGCCTATACGGCCGGATGCATCGGCTGCAGCGGAATCACCGCCAGCGGGTATCGAGCCGGGCACGGCATTGTCGCCGTCGATCCGCAGATCATTCCGCTGGGAAGCAGGCTATTTATTCCGGGCTACGGCGCTGCGATAGCCGGTGATACCGGTGGGGCCATTCGCGGAAATCGCATCGATTTGGGATTCAATTCACTCCGCGACGCGCTGCAGTTCGGTCGCCGCAGCGTGATCGTCTACCGACTACGGTAAACCATCCGCGGGCGCTCCTGTCCGCTTTCGGCGTGCGGCCGAAGAAGCGGCTGGGGCAGAACTTCCTTATGGATGGAGGCGCGGCAGCCCGGATTGCCGCCCTTACCGCGGAGGGCTCGTCGATAGACGAGCCTTTGCGCATCCTGGAGATCGGCGCAGGCACCGGCCAACTCACCACCGCGCTGCTCGCCCAAACTCAATCGGTAACCGCAATCGAGTTCGACCCGGAACTGATTGCCATTCTGCGCAGTCGTAAGGAGCTGGCCGAGGCGGCTATCATCGAAGCCGACGCTTTGAGCTTTGACTATGCGCAGTTTGCGCAATCCGGTCCGTGGCGAGTCGCCGGCAATCTTCCTTATAACATTGCAACGCCGCTGATGATGGGCTTGATCGAGATGGACGGCGGACCGCAAGTGCTGGTCATCATGATTCAAAAGGATGTGGCGGCTCGCCTGATCGCGCAGCCGTCGACGCCGGCTTACGGAAGTCTGAGTATTGCCGTTCAGTATGCCATGCAAGTCGAACGCGTTTTCACGCTGAAACCAAGCGCGTTTTATCCGCAGCCGAAAGTCGACTCCACCGTTGTACGGCTTACGCGCCGTAGTCAGCCGGCAGTCGAGGTTGCCGATTCCAAACGGTTCTTGCAGGTTGCGCGCGCCGCGTTCGCGTACCGGCGCAAGACCTTAGCCAACAGTCTTAGCCTCGCGCTCGGTCTGCAACGCGGCGACGTCGCCGAAGCGCTGCTGACGATTGGACTCAATCCGGAGATTCGTGGAGAACAGCTCAGCCTTTCAGACTTCGCAAGACTCACCGATCGTTTGGCCGGATAACGCATTCGCGCTTTGGCCGTCATTGCTAGCGGCGCTTGGTCTAGTCGCGGTCCTGGTTTTTTTCTCGCTGATCGCCGTGCTGATTTCGCGACAGTTTACCCCGACTGGAACGCCGGGGCATCTCGGCGTATTGCAAACGCTCATTGCAACCGGCGTCGGCGAAGCGGCCGTGATCGGTTACCTTTGCTTTGCATTACCCCGAATATCCGGCCTTTCGCTGCGCGAACTTGGATTTCAAACACCGAACGCTCGGGCGCTCGGGATAGCTGTGCTCGGAGCCGTCGTTATGACGATCGTCGTGAACGGACTCGGATCGCTCATTTCAACCTTAGCCAAAAGCAATCATCAGCAGGATGCGGTCGCGCTCTTTCGATCCCTAAGCGGGCCGATCAAGTACGCTGTATTCGTGCCGTTCGCCGTGATGTTGGCGCCGCTTGCCGAAGAGTTCACGTTTCGCGTTCTGGTGTTTAACTGGGTAAGGCGGCACTCGTCTTTTTGGCCGGCCGCAATCGTTAGCGGGCTGCTCTTCGGCGCCGCTCATGCCGATCCGTACTTTTTCGTTCCGCTGGCAATCGGGGGCATCATTCTCTGCGCGGTGTACGCGCTCACGCGCAATGCGTGGATGTCGATGGTCTCGCACGGACTATTCAACGCGTTTTCACTGCTCGCGCTGATTTTCGTGCAATCCGTAAAACATTGATCCGCCTCGGCGTCGATGCCTTTAACTTAGAACTCGATCGGCGCGGAATGGGCCGATACGCCCGAGCAATGTTGGCGGGACTTCGCGAGTATTCGGAGTTCGAGATCACACTCATCGACCGGGACACGCTGCGCAATTTGCGAGGACACTCGTTCGATGTGCTCTGGTATCCGTGGAACGGCGTGCGCTTTGCCGCGCGAGCGCCGAAAGTTGTTACAATTCACGATCCTTTCGCGTTCACGCAGCCGCACCGCAGCGCCGTCGCACGTTGGCGTGAGCAGCGCCCGATTCGGCACGGTGCTCGCATCGCGCAAGCGATCACCACTGTCTCAAAATGGTCCGCCCAAACAATCGGCGAGATATTACGCATTGACGCAGCGGCGATCGAAGTTATTCCACCGGTTCTGGACCCTTTCTGGCAACCGGTACAATCTGCGCGAGCGATGCGGCCGTATTTTCTGTTTGTCGCCGGGCCCGAGCCACGAAAAAACGCAACGATGCTGTTTGCGGCTTTCAAACACGCATTTCCGCAAGGTGAGGCGATGCTGGCCATCGTCGGAACCTTAAGCGCCGCTGACGCGACCCAGCTGAATACTGCAGGGATAGTTCACGAACGACTGAGTCCCGACGACGAAGCATTGCGCGAACTCTATAGCAGTGCGGTTGCGGTCGCGGTTCCGTCGCTGGCTGAAGGTTATGGTCTCATGGCCATCGAGGGAATGGCTTGCGGCGCGCCCGTCCTCGCCGCCGACGCCGCAGCGCTTCCGGAGACCTGCGATGGGGCCGCCCTACTTATCGCACCGGACGATCCGCAGGCATGGAGCACAGGGTTGCGCCGGGTTTGGGACGACCGAGTGTTCGGACTCGCACTCCGCGATCGCTCGCTAGAACGCGTGACAAGATTCGATTCGAAGCGCTCGGTCAGCGCGATGGCCGCGCTTCTGCAACGAGTTGCGAGAGACACTCGATAAAGCGTTGCGGCGAGAATCGCTGCGCATGCTCACGCAAGATTTGCGGATCGTAACGGTTTTCATCGAACTGCCTCAGCCGCTCGGCGAGCGCGTGTGGCTGCTGAACCTCAAAAAATTCGCCGGTCACGCCCTCTCGAATGGTTTCTTGCGCGCCTCCGGCGCGATACGCAATTGTGGGTCGTCCGGTTGCGGCGGCTTCAAGCGGAACTAGGCCGAAGTCTTCTTCACCCGGCAAGATCGCGGCGCGAGCGTTTCCGAGCAACTGATTCAAGCGAAGGTCGTCAATGTATCCGAGCATGGTGGTGGTGGTGCCACGCGCAAGCATTCTCAATGCCTTCTCCGCCGGTCCGGTACCGGCGATTAAAAGCGGCACACGGGCAATCGCCGCAGCTTCAATTGCCAGATCGATTCGCTTATACGGCAGCAGGCGCGACGCAATGAGAAAATAGTCACCGGCACCCGAACCCAAGCTAAAACGATCGATGTCCACCGGGCAGTGCAGCACCTTGGACTCGCGGCCGTAGTATTTCAGTACGCGCCGAGCCACATTTTGTGAGTTCGCGACAAACAGCGTTGGCCGCGATGCCGCTCGGATATCCCATTCAACTAAACGTGCAACGACCGGGCGCGCCAGCGAGCGCGCTCCGAATCCTCCGATATATTGATCGTAGGCAAATGCAAACCGGCTTACCGTATTGATATAGCAAATATGTTTGGCGCCCGGAGGTACGATAACGCCTTTCGCCCACGCCGTGGTGGAACTTATGATCGTGTCGTACGCGGACAGATCGAAGGACTCGAAAGCGCGTGGGTAGAGCGGCGCAAGCGCTCGAAAGAACCGATTGGCTCCGGGAATCTTTGCCAGATACGACGGGTGAACGCGCGCCGAATCAAAGAGTTCACCGGTTACGTTCGGATCGAATAGCGCCGTGTAGATCGGCGCATCCGGCCAAGCTCGCGCGATATGCGCAAATACACGTTCCGCTCCGCCGAGTTGATTCAGGTAATCGTGAA
Source organism: Vulcanimicrobiota bacterium (assembly GCA_030853105.1). GTDB lineage: Bacteria > Vulcanimicrobiota > Vulcanimicrobiia > Vulcanimicrobiales > Vulcanimicrobiaceae > JALYVT01. The sequence continues at coordinate 9,755 of JALYVT010000040.1, read as the reverse complement.
CGAGTGCTAGCCGCGCGGCAGCACCAGCGCTACGGTCGGAGAACTAAGATACCGGTGCGCGACAATCTGCAGATCTGAGGCGGTTACTGCGGCAATCGCGGCCTCTCCGCGGCTCAGATAATCGGCGGATCCGCCGCGCGCCGCAAAGACGCCGGCGATCCATGCGCGATCTTCGAGCGTTGTTGCCTGCGCCAAAAACCGGCCGCGCGCGGCGCGTTTCGTACTTTCGATATCGCCGTTCAACTTGGTCGAACCGAAGAGTCCGACAACCGTGAGCGCGGTTCCGAAAACGCGATTCGGATCGCCTTTACCACCGTCAACGAACATGATGAGATTTGCGGGCTGCGCATCGAAGTTATAGATCACTCCGATCGATCGATCGGCAAGCGATTTTGAGGCGACGCTCGGAACCTGCGCGACGTCCGAGAGCGTGCGCTCGACAAACGACATCAGCACCAGCATAGCTCCGAAGTCTCGGCTGCCGATTGCAGGCGCGGGATACTGCGCGACCAGCCACGCGACCGGTACATCGCGATGTGCGATCAGTTGTCTTGAACTTCCGACCAGGCGGCTCCGTGCAATGATAATCGGCGCACTGCCGCCGGGCTGCAGGGATGCGGCTAGGCTCCCAGTCGCGGATGACGACAAAGTCGAGAGATCCCCCGCAGCGCTGAGAATTGCGCCCTCCGAGCGATAGTTCGCCGCAAAAAATCGCTGCGCGTCAGTTGTACCGAGTCCGGCTAGCGTTCCGGGCAGTCCGTATTGCGGTAGCCCGGCATCTGAATCGGTATAGAACGCCCGATTGAGCATCTCGATCCCGACGGTCAGCGCAACTGACTGATCGGCGGAGATCTTTCGATCGAGCGATGCGCGCGCAGTACGCAAGGCATCGCCGCCAAAATCAGGTTTAGCGAGGGCTGATTCAAATAACGGAAGGATCTGCGACTGAAATATCGTTTTGCGGCCTTCGAGATAGAACCGTACATATCGGCCGTCTACCGCGTAGTCGATCGAGCCGCCCGCGGCTGCGATTGGCGCGCGGATCGGCTGGACGATCGTCTCAGCCGTCAATGCGGCGAGGCCGTTTTCCGCGGGCGTTTGCCGATCCAAGCCGGCTTTCACAAAGAGTTGCACGCCGTCTAATGTGCTCTGCGGGTCATTCTGGCGCACGACCGTCACGGCGCCGACTTTCTGAACCGACGGCGCCGGCGCCGCGGCGGCTCGCATCGGCAGATTCGTTAACGCAAGCGCGCCGAAAAGCACAAGCGCGCCGATCGAGAATTTCATTTTGTCTTCACCAATTCAACAATGGTTGGAGTCGTAAGGTACTTGCGTGCGACAGCCGCCACGAACTGCGCATCAAGCGAGTCCGCAGTTTTGAGATACATTCCGCTTGAGTCGCTAGGGGCGTAGGCTGCATTGCCCTCAACCGTATACCAGCCGGCGTTGTCGGCGCGACTCAAAAGCGTTTGGCTATCGCTCAAAATATGGTATTCGAAGGCATTGCGAGCGGCTAGAAACGTCTGCTGATCCAGCGGCTGCGCCATCTTCGCAACCGCATCGAGGGCGGCTTCGCGAATCTTTTGGTAGCCCTCGCCGGCGATCGTCACCACCATCGCGCCCGGACGGTGCAGCGTGATAAATTGTCCAGTGAGATAGACGCTGGGGGCAATCCGATCGACCTGCTCTGCCACCACGCCGCTATCGCCGCGAAAGAGATAGTCCGCAATAAAATCCAGCGCCGTCGCGGCGCGCGTGTCGGTAATTCCAGGTCCCGCCCAAGCGAGCCCGATTCCCGGATCGTAGGCGGAGGCGGTTGTTGATGCACCGGCAGGTGCAAGCGTTGAATCGAACGGCGCAGCCATCGCCTCTCCGAGATGCCGCGCCGGTAAAACCGCGTTGACGATCGCCGGGTCGAGATCGCCTGCCAAGCTGACGACCGCGTTTTGCGCGCGAAATGCACGACGCGCGAAAGCACCGATATCCGCCGGCGTCAGCTCTGCAAGCGCACTAACAGAAGCGGGCAGCGTGGAGTAGTGTTGCGGGCCACCCGAGAAAAGTTGGTGCAGCAGTAAGTCGTGCAGCATTCGATCCGTGTCGAATTGTCGCGCAGTTACCGCAAACGCTACGTCGCGCTGAGCAGCCTTCAGTCCGTCGGCGGAGATCGCCGGCGCAAAGTACGCCTTGGTCATTGCGGCGAGGACTTGCGGCGCCTGCGCAGCGGGAATAAATGCGGTCACCGAGGCGATATCCGGATAGATGTCAATCGAAATTCGTCCGCCGACTCCCTTGATGAGGTCCGCAAGTGAAAGCGCGCCCGCGTCGTGCGACGCCGCTATTGCCGTGGCCGCGAGTACGCAGATGCCGCGGTTATCATTGCGTTCACCGGCACTCGGCGTGCGGAACCAAAGTTCGATCGCGGCGTTGGGAACCGATCGATCAACTTGCAGCAGTACCGCCGCCGACGCACTTTGGCAACACACCAGTACGCCGGCGCAAATCGCGCCGACGGTTTGCAGCATGCGAAACCGGCGTGATGCGATCACGCCGGTTCGGGACTAATGTTCGGCGGAAGCCGCTTGGGCTGATCGGCGCGTTTACCGTCTCCCGGACCTGGAGTCACCACGGCCGACGGCGGAGTGCTGTCGGGCGGCCGCACGAACGGGCGGTCGGCCAAGATCGCGGTTAACTCCTCCATATCTACGGTCTCGAACTCAAGCAGCGACTCGACCATCCGCTCGACTTTCGACCAATTCGCCGTAAGCAGCGTACGTCCGCGCTCGTAACATTCGTCGATAATCCGACGTACCTCAGCATCGATTTTGCTTGCAACTTCTTCGGAGTAGTTGCGCTCGTCGCCGAAGTCACGCCCTAAGAATACCTGATGATTTCCTTTACCGTATTGAATCGGGCCGAGCTGATCGGACATTCCGTATTGGGTGACCATCTTGCGAGCAGTTGCGGTCGCTCTTTCGAAGTCGTTGCTCGCACCGGTCGTTACATCGCCGAACTTTATCTCCTCGGAGAGTCGGCCGCCCAATGCCATGGTGATCTGCGAAAGCAGTTCTTCTTTTGTCACGCTATGCCGGTCGTCTTCGGGAAGCGACCAGGTAATTCCGAGCGCCATACCGCGCGGAATGATCGTAACCTTGTGAACCGGATCGTGGTTGGGCAGCAGTCCGCCGATAATCGCGTGTCCCGATTCGTGATAGGCGGTGTTCTCTTTCTCTTTCTGCGACATCACAAGCGACTTGCGCTCGGGACCGGCCACAACGCGGTCGATTGCCTCTTCGCAATCGCGCATTCCGATGACGGTCTTGTCTCCACGCGCGGCTAGTAAGGCGGCTTCGTTGAGCAGATTCTCAAGATCTGCGCCGGAGAAACCGGGCGTACGCCGCGCGAGCGTTTCAAGTGAGACTTCTTTTCCGAGGGGTTTGTTCTTGGCATGCACCGTGAGAATTGCTTGACGGCCTTTGATATCGGCGCGATCGACGATGATTTGACGATCGAAGCGACCCGGACGCAGCAGCGCCGGATCGAGCACATCGGGCCGATTGGTCGCAGCAATTAAGATCACGCCCGCATTCTGTTCGAAGCCGTCCATCTCGACCAAGAGTTGGTTGAGCGTCTGTTCGCGCTCATCGTGACCGCCGCCCAGCCCCGCGCCGCGTTGGCGGCCGACCGCATCGATCTCATCGATAAAGATGATGCACGGTGAGGATTTTTTGGCCTGGTCAAACAGATCGCGCACGCGCGATGCGCCGACGCCGACAAACATCTCGACAAAGTCCGAGCCCGAGATTGAAAAGAACGGCACGCCGGCCTCGCCCGCAATCGCGCGCGCCAGCAGCGTTTTGCCCGAACCCGGCGGTCCCAGCAGTAAAACGCCTTTCGGAATCCGGGCGCCCAGCGCCTGAAACTTCTTCGGGTACTTTAAGAACTCGACGACTTCGCCCAGCTCTTCTTTGGCTTCTTCAACGCCCGCAACATCGGCGAAGGTCACCTTGGGCCGATTCTCCGAGAGCATCTTCGCGCGCGAGCGGCCAAACGACATCGCCTGACTGCCGCCGCTCTGCGCTTGACGCAAGATGAAGATCAAGAACGCGCCCATCACGATGAACGGCAGCAACCCGAACAGCCCCGAGAGCAGCGAGCTGTTGCCCGCCTGTTCGAAGTTGACCGCACCTTTGACATGGTGGGTCACATCGGTCACGAACGCCGTATCGGTTGCCGGAACGGTTACCGTGTATTTTTGATGATTGCTGAGTTCGCCGTTGACATCTTTTCCGATGGCGGTAAAAGTCTGAACGTTGCCGGCTTCGAGCTTCTTGTAGAAGTCGCTATATGCGAGTTTTGTCGAGTCGCCTTTGGGAAGCACGTACTTTTCGACGATGACCATAACCGCGATGACCGCCAGAACGATGAGGATGATGGAGCGAAGATGTTTTCCCACGATGTTGTTAACTTCAACCTTACTTTAAAAATACCCAGGAGTGGAGCTGCGCGAGATACGGAAGATTGCGATAGTACTCTTGGTAGTCCAGCCCATATCCGACGACGAATGCATCCGGGCAAACCAGGCCCATATACTCAACGTCTACGTCGACTCGCCGGTTGTAGGGTTTGTCGAAGAGCACGCAAGCACGCAACTCCGCCGGGTCGCGCCCTTGCAGCAACGAGCGAAGGTATGCCAGCGTGAGCCCATTGTCCACGATATCCTCGACCACGATCACATTCTTCCCCGTAATATTTTCGGTCGTATCCTGAAGCATCCTAACCTCGCCGCTGGATCGGTTCGCATTCCCATAGCTTGAAACGGTGAGAAAATCCAGTTTGATCTCGCTGGGCCCGTCGGCAATCCTCGAAAGCGCCCGCGCCAAATCAACGCTCACATAGAGCGCTCCCTTCAACACGCCCAGAAGCAAAATAGGTTTCCCGGCAAAATCGCGCGCGATCTCAGCCGCCAGGCGGTCGATTGCCGCGGCGATCTCCGCTTGCGTGAAGAGGACCTTCTCGATGGCGTCTTCGTAGCCGGTCTCGGTCATGGTGCCCGGTGGACGGTCAAGCGGCCTCTCTCGATCTGCAATTCCACCCCGTCTTTCATAAAAAATCGGCCGGTTCCGCCTCGCTCCAGCGTTTTTAGCGCGGCCTCGACATGGGTGAAGTCAATGTCGGTTAATCCGCCCTCCTCACTCAGCGCCTGGCGAATTTGCTTGCGACCAAGCGCAGAGGGTGTCTCTTCCAACTCATCGGATACGAGGGTCGCGGTTCGGGCAGCGGCTTCATCGAGCCCTGGGAAGAGCGGGCGCAGTGCTTGCAGGGCGTGTCGGACAGCGTTTCGGCGCAATTCCAGATCGGCGTTGCTCGGGTCGATCGCATACGGCAGACCGGCGACCTCGCAGTACCGACGCAAGCTGCTTCGCCCGAACCGCAGCAGCGGCCGAGCCAAGTCGATCCCCGGACTCAGGCTGCGCCGCGCGGGCATGCCGGCGAGCCCCCGCGGGCCGGTCCCGCGAAAGAGCGCGAGCAGCAGAGTCTCGGTCTGATCCTCGGCGTTATGTCCGGTCACGACGGCCTGCGCTCCGAACTCGACAGCGGCATCCGCGAGCCCGTCATAGCGCGCCGCGCGCAGAGTTGCCTCGTCATCACTCAGGCCGCTCAAAGCAACGACGCGCACGGGGACGCCGACGGCAGCCGAGACGCGCAGGACCACCGCCTCGTCTTGCCAGGACGACTTGCGCAACCCGTGATTGACATGAACGAGCAGCAGCGAAAGCCGCATCTCACTTGCCAACCCCGCCAAAATTGCCGCCAAGGCGACACTATCTGAGCCGCCCGAGCACGCCACTACCAATCGCTCCCCAGGTGCGATCACGCCGTCTTGTGCCACCGATCTTTCAATCGCTCGAACGGGTTTAGCTCCCCTCATGGCGGCTCGTTGCCTAGCGAAGTTCGCGCGCCAAGTCGCGTTTGGCGTCGCGTTCGGCGGTGGCGGCGCGTTTGTCCCAAATCTTTTTGCCGCGGGCTAAGCCGACTTCGACTTTAACGCGGCCGCGCGTGAAGTACATGCGTAGCGCAACCAGCGTGAGGCCCTTTTCGGCGACGCGCGCCGACAACCGTTCGATCTGCTCCTTGTGAAGCAGCAGTTTGCGCGGTCGAAGCGGCTCGTGATTCGAGAAGCTGCCTTCTTTATATGGCGGAATGTGCATCGACATCAGCCACAGTTCACCATCGCGCATTCGCGCGTACGCCTCATTCAAACTGACGCCGCCTGCGCGAATCGACTTTATCTCAGTGCCGGTGAGTGCAAGGCCGGCCTCGACCGATTCTAGGATGTGGTATTCAAATCGCGCGCGACGGTTGTCGATGCTGGGTGATAGGTTCGCCTTGGCGGTCTCAGCGACACGCTTCTGCTTCATCTTCGCCATGACTACGTGCTTCTTCGGTCCCGCAGCGCGTTAATCGCTCCCTTTGAAACAAAACTCCCGGTCGCTTCCAACAACAGTTCGCCATCGCGGCCCCGCACGCGCGCGCGCAATCCGAGCACGTTGCGACGAATCCATTCGACTTGCCCCTCAACCACAATGCGGTCTTCGAGCGGTACCGGTTTGCGAAATCGCAGCTGCATGCTCGCGGTAACGCCGCGATGACCGGCCGCCGCAGCGGCGTGTGCCATCGCTTCATCGAGCAGCGCCATTGCTATGCCGCCGTGTGCGATTCCCTTCCAGCCTTGAAATTGCGCGCCAAGTTCGACCTCGGCGCGAACCGACTTCTCGGCGGTCCGTTCGAAGCGCAGATGCATGCCTATCGGATTGTCCGGGCCGCATGCAAAGCAATTGCCGTCGTCAACCGGCAACTCTGCGTCGGCGTTAATGATTGTAATCGCCTTTTGCGATTTTCGCTAAAAGTGTCGAAGCGAACCCGGCGTCCAAGTTTTCATGCACGGCGGCGGCCAAAACCCGTTTGGCATCGTTCATTTTATGGTCAGCGATGTAGACTTGGGCGAGCAGCGTTAACCCGAACTGGCCGGCCTCGCCAACGCGGCCGGAATCCAATTCGAGCCCATGCGTGAGATAGTCGATCGCGGCGCTGCGCTGATGCAAGTCGTTCAAGATCGAGCCGATATGAAATTGAATATCCGCATAATCGGGCACCGCATTGCCGACAGTGAGCGCGTAGCGCAGGGCGATCTGCGGTTCCTTGAGGTCGGCTTGATAGATCGAACCGATGTATTCACCGGCTAGGGCATCGGTTGGGTTTGCCTGCAAGGCCACCAAAAACTCGCCTTTAGCGGCATTGAGACTCCGCGCACGCATAGCGGCGATTCCGCGCCCTACATGGGCAGCCGCTGCGTTCGGCTGCATCGCATACGCACGTGAAAACTGCCGCTGCGCATTAGAGGTATCGTCGAGCCCGCTCTGCGATTCAAAGAGTTGCACGAATCCTAATTTGACATAGCCGTCGTAACGAGGATGCTGAGCGACGGCTCGCTGCGCAGCATCGTGTAATCGATCCAACCCACCCGGAATGTAGGTGGCGGCCGCATCTTCAAACGCCATCGCCAGCGTGTTATCCGGGATGATCGCAAGCGCTCGGGTGAACGCCGCCTCAGCGACAACAAACTTCCGAGCGTAAAACGCCTTGAATCCGCGGTTTAGCTGTCGGACAAATCGTCCGTTTGCATAGTCGTTTCGAATCGCCGCTTCCGCCTGAAACGGCGAGCACGCCAGCAGAATGGCAAACATACCGACGAGTGCGCGGCTTGCGCGCAGGTTCACCTGCCGACCTCGAGACGCAGCGCGAGCGCATCCGGCAGATGCGCCTCGTGAATCTTTTGCTGCACCTTCCCGATTGGATAATCGTAACGGACGTATTCGGCGATGCGTTCATCCGGATCGTAGAACACAAATGACGCCTTAGGATTCAGGTCGCGCGGTTGTCCCACACTCCCGACGTTGACGAGATAGCGGCTTCCCGGCTCAAGTGGAACCCGGCCGCCATCTTGCATGTGCTTGTGCGAAAGCGAGCCATCGGGAGCAAGCGCATAATAGTCGGCGATATGCGTGTGACCGACAAAGATCAGCGGAGCATCGGTTGCCGCAAACGCCGCGGCCGCCGTGCGCTTATCGAGGATGTACTCGAAATAGTTGACCGGGGCGCCGTGTACCAAAAGATACTCCGGCACGCGGATCTCATAACTAAGCGAATTGAGCCAGTCGATGTGCTCTTTGTCGATGATACTTTGCGTCCAGGTCATTGCGGCTTTGGCAGCCGGATTGAAATACTCGATGCCGAAACTATCGATCGCGGCCACGTCGTGATTGCCCAGCACCGTGGCAGCGGCCCGCTCGCGAATGAGTTTTACGCACTCATTTGGATTGGGTCCATATCCGACGATATCGCCCAAACAGAGAATCGCATCATCCGGCTGCAGCAGCGCAAAAAACGCGTTGAGCGACTCTAGGTTTGCATGAATATCTGAGAGCACCGCATATCTCATACCGGTACTTCTTCGAGCAAGGCACGCAAACACACTCCAAAGCGTTCGCGCTCGGCGCGGGTCCCGACGCTAACCCGAACGAAGCGGTCGAGGGGCGCTGCTCCCGGCTTGCGCACAAAAACCCCGCGCGCAAGCAGTTCTCCCACAATCTGCGTCGCTCGCGCCGGCGTCGAAAAGTCGACGCAGACGAAGTTCGTGCACGATTCGATATGCCCGAGCCCTAACGATTGCGCCAGCGCATAGTATTCTTTTCGACCAAGCGCGACCTGATCGACAACTGAGCGAACAAACGGCAAATCGTCTAAAGAAGCAAGCGCGCCGATCTGCGCATTGCGATTCACGCCGTACTGCAGTCGAATCTTTCCGAGCGTTTCAATCGTGCGAGTGCTCGAAATCGCGTAGCCGATGCGAGCGCCGGCTAGCCCGTAGGCTTTCGAGAACGTTCGCAATCGAATCAAACGTCCATTCAAACGCTGCGGTAAGAGCGCGCATTCGTCAAGAAAATCGGCGTAGGCCTCATCGAGCAGCAGCAGGCAATCCGGCAGGCTCTCAAAGAGCCGCTCCACCTCCGAAGCGGGCACAAGCGTTCCGCTCGGATTGTCGGGATTCGCGAGGTATACGATCTTCGGCGCAAGCTCGCGAGCGCGCGCGATTAAAGCGTCGATGTCTACGCTGCCGTCGGCCTTGTACTCGATCGTCTGCGGCTTTCCGCCATAACCGACGACATGGTAGGTGAATGTTGGATAGGTTCCGCGAATGGCCAGCGTGCAGTCGCCGGGCGATAGAAACGCTCGCACCGCCAGGCCCATCAGTTCATCGATCCCCGAACCAACACAGATACTTTCGGCCGGAACGCCGTGCTTGGCGGCTAGCGCCTCGCGCAGCTCGTAGGATTCGGGGTCGCCGTACCACGCCAACCGCGGCAACTCGGCGCTCATCGCGGCGATCGCCCGCGGCGAAGGACCAAAAGTGCTCTCGTTGGCTCCCAATCGCAGCAACTGGTCGCGGCCGCTCTCACGCATGAGCTGCTCGGGTCCGATAAACGGAGTCGAAACCGGAATCGCCTCAACCAGCGGGCTTGCGGAAAACTCGCCGATCACAGCAGATTGACCATAACCGCTTCTCCGGCTGCCACAACCGCCTGCGTTTCGCCGATGCGCACAAAACCGCTTGCCCTCGCCAAAAGACTCACGTTCGCCGACCGCACCACAAGCGGATGGGCAATGTGCCTAGGGCCATCCCATTCGAGGCGCAC